>JALUYM010000410.1 GCA_027018745.1 Bacteroidales bacterium
GTGGGCTTCCCTGGCCATCGGGGCAAGTTATTTTCTGACTTTCGGCTGGCATTTGCCCAATGTAAGCTCTGACAAAAATACGATTTACGCCGCCCTGCTTGCTATTCTGGCAGCCTTCTCTTTTGGTAGTTCCACTGTTTTTTCAAAAAAAATATTACTGCATTTCAATTTTATGACTGCCACCTTTTTCCGCTATGGTTTTACAGCGGTCATTATGTTGTTTTATGTTTTGATCTTTGGCAAGTACACCGAAATCCTGCATACAGACCAACATCAATGGATGCTTTTTGTATTGATAGGCCTGACCACCGGCTCGGGGGCTATTTTTATTTATTATTATGGTTTGCGCCGTGTGAAAGCTATTGTGGCCACTATCAGTGAACTTATGTTTCCTGTCTCCGCCATTTTCTTCGACTATGTTGTAAACGGAAGCGTTCTTTCACCGGTACAGTTTGTGGCTGCTGCGGTCATGGTATTTGCTATTATCAAACTCAGTACCTGAGCGGCTGCCGGTTTTCTTCAGATGGAAGTTTTTATTTAACACCGGTTATTTTCCGGTTTTTACAGCTTATTAACATTTTTATTTGCTAATGAAACGGAGATTATTTTATCTTTACGTATAATTTTAAAATGAAAAATATTATGAAGGACGATTTAAGATTGGTTTATACAGGTTCAAGGGTGGAAGGACTGTTTCTCGAAGAGTTGTTGAATGAAAACGGCATAGGATGTATGCGAAAAGATACGCTTGAAGAAAGTGTCAGTGCCGGTTGGGCGGACGGGTCTCCGGAAAATGCCGTTAAAATTTTTGTGGAGACTTTTAACTATGAAAAGGCTAAAAAGGTTTTGGATGAATATTTTGCTTCGAGAAATAAGAAAAAATAAAGTGTATTCTTTGTAAATACGCTATTTGTTTCATGGAAACAGCGCTTCTGAATTATTTTGTGCAGGGGACGCAATTGCTCTCAACATGCGATTTCAATCCGTATGTTCTTGAAAAAGGGACGGGTATTTATGAGGTTGTTAGGGTGGAAGAAGGCCTGCCTTTGTTTTTGCAGGAACATATCACCCGTTTTTTTTCATCAGCTGAACTGGAAAATATCACCGTAAATATTTCCGGGCAGTTTATCAGGAAGGCTGTGAGAATACTTATCGAACAGAATAGAATGCAGTGGGGCAATATAAAGTTCCTGTTTTACCGGGTTGGTACTGACGACAGCCGGTTCATGGCTTGGGTGATTCCTTTTGCCTATCCGCCGGCAGCAGTTTATGCCAGTGGGGTGGAAGTGGGCAGTATGCCGGCCGAAAGGGAAAATCCCAATGCGAAGAAAGCACTTTATACTTTGCGCCGGCAAGCGGACAACTTAATCCGTGAAAAAGGTTTTTGGGAGGTGGTTTATGTGAACCGGAAGGGATATCTGACCGAAGGAAGCCGCTCAAATATCTTTTTCGTCAATGAAAAAAAGTTGCTTACACCGGAATTGTCAATGGTTTTGCCGGGAATTACGCGGGCAAAAGTATTACAGCTTGCTTCTGAAAAAAATATCCCGTCAGAGGAGACTTTTATCCCTCTTTCGGAAATACAAAAAATGAACGCCTGTTTTTTAACAGGTACCAGCGCAAAGATTTTACCCGTTTCCCGGTTTAACGGGATTCCTTTTAACTTAAACGACGGACTTATGCGGCAATTGATGCTGTGGTACGAAGAAATGATGCAGGATGACTTGCATCGGTTTTCATGGTAGAAATCGGCAATAATAATTTGTATTTTTATCCAAAATTTTAAAAGATGACCAAGAAGACGGGTATTTTTGTTTTGTTTCTGCTGATGTTTTGGATGATACTGCCTGTTTCACTTCTTGCCCAGAAAAAGATTCCGGCATCTTTTTGTATCAGTTCTGCCGAAAAACGCCTTGCCGATGAAATTAATCAGCTGAGGAAAGCCAACGGGAAACCTGCCATTCCACTTTCCATATCCCTCTCTTTTGTTGCCAAAACCCATGTTACCGATTTAATACGTCATCATCCCGATACGGGCATTTGCAACTTGTCGAGCTGGTCAAATAAAGGGCACTGGAAAGCATGCTGCTATAATCCTTATTTTGTGCATCATTCCTGGATGTGGAACAAGCCCCGTGAATTGACGAATTATCCTTACCGGGGATATGAAATAGCGGCATATACACAGAACAAGATGCTTGTTGACAGTGCCATGGCTATGTGGAAAGTCAGCCCTGAAGCGATGAACATGATCCTGACAGAAGGCCCCTGGAAGACCAAATCATGGGCATGCATGGGAGTGGGGGTTAATGAGCATTATGTCTCTGTATGGTTTGGACAAAGGCCTGACAGGGCCGGAAAACCACGTGTTTGCCCCAATGGAGGACACAAAGGTGTTGTTTCCGGAAAAATAATTTCGAAGAAAAAGAAAGCAATGCCGGTATTTTATCTGATCTATGGGAGCTATCCGGGAATGAATTCTGCGAAAAAAGTAGTGGACCGTTTAAAATCTATTGGGTTTAGAAAGGCAGGGATACTAAAAAGCCATAAACATGTTCGTGTTTATTTGCACCGGACAATCAATTTTCAGCAAATTAAAAAAGAACGCCAACGTTTAAAAAAGAGATATCCCAAATTGTGGATTTTACAGGAATGATTTGCTTATAAGGTTAATTTTAAAAAATGCAGAAGATGAGTAGCCGTTTTTTTTTGAAAGAAGTAGTGGGTAAAGATGATAAGAAGGAATTCCTGGATTATCCGTCCCGCCTGTACCATAAAGAAAAAAGGTGGATCAGGCCGTTGGATGATGAGGTAGAAAAAATCTTCGATCCGGAAAGGAACAAATTGTTCAAAACAGGTGAGGCTGTCCGGTGGCTGCTGAAAGACAAACAGGAACAGACTGTTGGCAGAATGGCTGCTTTCTACGATAAAAGAACATCCCAAAAGTACGAACAACCTACCGGCGGCATTGGTTTTTTCGATTGTATCCATGATCAGGAAGCGGCCAATACACTTTTTCGGGCCGGTGAAAATTGGCTCCGCAGCAAAGGCATGGAGGCAATGGATGGTCCCGTGAATTTTGGCGACAGGGACAACTTCTGGGGTTGCCTGAAAGAAGGGTTTTATGAAAACACTTTCAACATGCCATACAACTTTCCGTATTACAACGAATTGTTTGAAAATTATGGTTTTAAAAATTATTTTAACCAGTATGTTTATTACAAAAAGATATCGGAGGGAGCTTCTGATTTATCTCATGCCAAAGCCTTGCGTATCCTGAAAAACCCCGATTACAGGTTTGATATTTTCCGTTGGAAGCGATTTGAAAAATATGCTGAAGATTTTTTGATCATTTATAATAAAGCCTGGGCAAGGTTTCCGGGAGTAAGTGCCATAAAGCTTCCGAAGGCCAAAGCATTGCTGCATGCATTAAAACCTGTTATTGACAAGCGGACCATGATTTTCGGGTATTACAAAAATGAACCCATTGGTTTCTATATTATGATTCCCGATATCAACCAGATAATTAAAAATTTTAATGGAAAACTGCATTGGATGAATAAAATACGCCTTTTTCTAGGACTAAAAATATTTCATAAAACAAACCGTTTGCTGGGACTGATTTTCGGGGTAGTCCCCGAGCATCAGCGGAAAGGGGTAGAGTCGGCCCTCATTTACCGGTTTGAGAAGGAAAGTGCAAAGCCCGGTTTTCCATATGTCCATTTGGAGATGAACTGGATTGGGGATTTTAACCCTGCCATGATGAAAATGGTCGAAAGGTATGTGGAAGCCAGTATTTACAAAACTTATGTGACATACCGTTTGTTTTTCGACAGGAACAAACCGTTTAAAAGAGCGGCAAAGGTGCGGTGAATCCTGACAGAATTTCATTTATTTTTGTGGGCAATAAAAAGAAGAATAGTATGACCATTATAGAAAAAATTATTGCTGCCCATGCTCTGAAAAAGGTTGTCCGGCCCGGCGATATTGTTGACATTATCATTGATGCCCGTGTAGCCCGTGATTTTGGAGGGCCGAATGTGGTAAAAAATATGGAGATGTATGGGCTAAGCATCGATGATCCATCCAAAACGTTTTTTACATTTGATACCAACCCTACGGGCAGCGATCAGAAATATGCTGCCAATCAGCAGATGATACGTGTTTTTGCGCGGAAACACGGCATAAAGATTTTTGATATCAACAATGGCATTGGCACGCATACCCTTATTCGGGAGGGATTGGCCTGGCCGGGATCCACGGCAGTAACAACTGATTCGCACGCCAATATCCTCGGTGCCATCGGTGCATTTGGACAGGGTATGGGCGATAAAGATATTGCCGCTGCTTTCTATCGCGGAAAAGTATGGTTCAAGGTGCCGCCCACGGTGAAAATGAACCTCACGGGAGCACTTCCCAATGGTGTTACGGCCAAAGATATAGTTTTGAACCTGTTACATAAATTCGGGGCCAACGATTTGCTGGGGATGGCCGTAGAATTTTACGGGGAAGTGGTGGATAAACTTACGCTGGACCAACGGATCACCATTGCATCCATGGGAACGGAAATGGGAGCGATTATTTTGCTGTTTCCGCCCAACAGGGAGGTGATGGATTATTGCGAAAAAGCCACGGGGAAAAAACCCGAACCTGTTTTGGCCGATGCCGATGCCCGGTATGCCGCCGAATACACCATTGATGTAAGCCGGTTTGTCCCAATGGTGAGCCGCCCGGGGAAACCGCACGATACGGTAGATATTCAGATGGAAAAACGGGTAAAAATTGATTCGGCTTTTGTGGGAAGTTGTACCAATGGCCGGATGGAGGATATGAGGACAGTGGCCCGTGTGTTAAAAGGACGAAAAGTAGCTCCCGGTGTTGTCCTGAAAATTGTGCCCGCTACAGACAATATTTGGCGGCAGTGCCTCGACGAAGGCTTAATAACCATTTTTAAAGATGCCGGTGCACTGGTTTCCAATGCCGGATGTGCAGGTTGTGCAGCAGGCCAGGTAGGACAAAACGGTCCCGGTGAGGTAACGATCAGCACCGGAAACCGTAACTTTCCGGGTAAGCAGGGGAAAGGCCTTGTTTATCTTGCCTCCCCCGCTTCTGTGGCAGCTTCGGCTGTGGCCGGATACATTACTACCGAAGATGATATTCCCGGAAAACCAGCCCGTTTTGATTATGAAAATACGCAAATCAGCTATAAACCGCCGGCACAATACAAGCATGAACCGGTTGACAAACCGGTTGAAGTGAAAGGACATGTCTGGCTGATTAAGAAGGACAATATCGATACTGACATGATTTTCCATAACCGTTATTTGCAGATTACCGATCCCGATAAAATGGGACAATATATTTTTGATAATCTTGAAGGTTATGAAGATTTTGCCCGAAAAGTTGAACCGGGGGATATTGTTGTTACAGGTAAAAATTTCGGGGCAGGAAGTTCGCGGCAGCAAGCGGTGGATGGATTTAAAGTGCTTGGTGTACAGGCTATTCTCGCTGAGTCTTTTGGCGCAATTTACGAGCGGAATGCCATTAATGCTGCATTGCCCGTGCTGACATACGGTTCCCTTGATAAATTGGATTTGCAACAGGGGGACATGATTACCGTGAATTTTGAAACAGGCAAAGTTGTTAACGAAAGAAACGGCTTGTCCGTGAAAGTTACGCCTTTTTCTGAAGTGCAGATGGAGATATATAAAAATGATGGCCTTTTTTAACCCTTATTTTCACATTTTATATTTTTGCAGAAAATTCTGAATTATGGCAAAACCGGAAATAACAAAAGAAATCCTCATTGAAGAGTTGGTCAACAACTATCCTTTTTCAGTGCGTTATCTCATGGAAAAAGGGATTCGTTGTATCATGTGCGGGGAACCCATATGGGGAACCCTGGAAGAAGCTGCGCAGGAAAAGAATTTTTCAGCAGACGATATTGAAGGCTTTGTCAAAGAGATGCGCGAAATAGCTGAAAAAGGCGGTGACGAGCCCCTTCCTGAAAAGAAGATTGATGTTAGAAAAATGGAATAGCCTTATTACTTTTTCCCAAACAACAGCTCCCGGTCACGTTTGGCAGCCGGTTTTGCCCAATCTTCCGGAATTACTTTCCATTCGTTCAATGATTTGGGGGTAATTGCTTTTTTGCTTTCTATCCAGCGCATCATTAGATAACGTATGTCTTTCTTGGAGCTGGATACAAGCCGTTTAGACAACTCGTTTACCGGAATACCTGCCCCTTCGGTCAAAGTGCCGCCCCCACCGTTTCCCTGATAGGAATTAATGGCGACGGTATACATCTTGTTCATGTCAAAGGGCTTCCCGTCTGCCATGGAGAGGATGTGAATGCGGTTGCCCGGTTTTTTACTG
>JALUYM010000411.1 GCA_027018745.1 Bacteroidales bacterium
CCATATTTTGTTGTTTCATTTTTGCCAGGTTCAGGCTGTGGAGCATCTCCAGGTAAGTTTGTTCTGCCACTTTGATTTCCCGTTCGATACGTGTAAGCATGGCGCCCAAAGGTGCCATTTTTTGATATGTATGCAGAAAGTCCAGCTTTCGCTGTGCCAGTACTACAAGGGCGGCACGGGCTTCTACATAGTTAATTTTGTTTTGTAACCAGCTGTTCAGCAATTGTGATACGGCAATCCCTTGTGTAGAATGACCGTAAAGGTATAACTGGTCTACATACAATTTGATTTTGTTGCGCAATTGTTTCTGCAAAATGGAAAGTCTCTCCAGTTTTGCCCTGACGGTTGGATCATAATTTTCTGCCAGCCGGTTTACAAGGATTTTTTGTGTTACAGCGGCCAGTTGTTTTTCTGTTTGCCTGATAACATCACTTTTCAGATAAATGGAATCCCGTGCAGTCATTTTTGTTTCCAGTGCATGCAGGGATGCCATGGCCCCGGACAGCTTTACCTGTTGGTTTTGATAATATACATCGAGGGCTTCTTTTTGTCCGGCAATGGCTTTACTTTGTTCATAATAATTGATAATGTTGTTTTTCTTGTCGAAACGTAATAACCTGTCTTCTGCCTTTTTCAGACTTATGTCTGCAGAGTCCACTTCGCGCTGAAAGTATTGTACAACTTTATCGGTTTCATTTACACGCAGTGCTTTGTAATCATCCATAAAAACCTGCGAGATGATCTTGAGGGTTTGTTCGCAAATTCCGGGGTCGTCACTGGTATAGGTAAGTTTTACCAGGTCACTGTTACTGATCCTGTAAATTTGTATTTTACTGATGTAATTAATACTGTAATGCTTGTTGAAACCATAGTGCAGCAACCCGTAAATATAGTTTGTATCACTGGAAGCATAATAGTTTCTGAGATTGGCAACTGTTTTTTCGTAATCTGATTTCTTAATTCCCGGAGGGATAACCGGATCTTTTACGAAAATGCCTGATGCAGGGTTATTGTATGTCATGGCCGCGATTTGTGAATTGACATTTCCTGTATCTGTTGTTGCAGTTGGTGTTGCAGCTTTTGCTACTGTCTGGTTTGTGTTTTCATTAGTGGTGAACCCGGGTGAGACCTGTTTGGTAACAGTGCTATAATAATTTTCGGGGTAGCCTTCGCTGATAAGGATTTTTTCTCCGACAGTGAGCGGCCTGTTGCCTAAATGGTTCATTCTTCGTAATTTGTCAATATTGAGACCAAACCTTCTGGCAATGGTGAAGAGATTATCTCCCGGTTTTACCGTGTAATATTGTTGAGAGCCTGAAGAGGGCAGCTTTTTGATAATAAGTACCTGACCGGGCGTAAGAGTACCACTTGTCAGCCCGTTCAATTGCATGAGTTCACCGCGTGAAACACCATATCGGCTTGCAATGGTTGATAATGATTCTCCCGGCAGGACCGTATGGGTTATAAAATTCACATTTTGGTTGGCCTGAACAGGTGTATTGGTTTTTTGAATCCCCGGACTACTTTGGATATCATGATTTGGATTATCGACCTGCTTGTCAGATGAAAGTTTTGACATCTCACGGATAGCCTGGTTTCTCTTTTTTCTTATTTTGTTTTCAAGAGAATGGATTTCTTTCTCAAGAGCATGAATTTGTGCTTCTTTTTTTCGCTGTACTCCGTTTTTATTATTTACTACAACAAGGTCTTTGACCCTTTGGGGGACGGATTGTTGTAATTTTTCATAATTTTCTTTTGAGATGTATTGCGGATTATAATGTGTCAGGGAAAGATCCTGGGCCAGCAGGCGCAAAGAGGTTTCCACAACCGTTTGCCGCGATTTCAACAAATTGATCATATTGTCGAATTGGGCGGTGGTGGTGAAAAAGTTGGTGGATTGTTGTACAGTGGATTCAATGGAATATCCCGTGGTGATACCGGTATAAATAACTGCTTCGGACTGATATACTTTTTCCTTATTACGCGCAAAATACCAAACAACAATGGACAGCAGCAGGGGTATGCCTATCAAAATAATGATGTTTCTTTTAAAAAGCCGTATAAAGTATAATAAATCCATTGATCTTTAAATCTTAACGCAATATGTTTATCAGGTTGAATTTCATTCCCGTGGTTACCTCGAGAAGTTGGTATTCTTTGTTGAATTCGGCAATAGCCTGCTGATAATTAATGGCTCCCCGTGTCTGAATTTCTTTTAAACGTGTGTATTCGGCAGTGGATATTTCTCCATTTAAAAATTCATTTTGAGCCATTTGCATTTGCATCATGGTGAAATTTTGATAAGCGTTGTAAATTCTGATATAGTTTTGGTACTGTACCAGGTTATTGTAATGGTCGATCACCTCTTTTGCAAGGAACCTCCGGTTAATTTCCTTTTGCATGAGTGATATTTCGATCCATTTTTTTTGTTTGTTTATGTTGTTTCTTCTGTCGAAAATACCTGTTAACGGGAAACGGATATAAAAACCAACGGCATAGTTGTCGCGGATAGATTGTGAAAGGTAATAACGGTCTCGTTTGGTGATTTCATCTTTATCCCAGAAATTCCATTTGCCCAGGTTGACGTCCAGGTTCAGACTGAAATATTTGAGCCAGTCGCGCTGTGCCGAAAGCTGTTCATAATAATAATACTGTGCTTTCAGGTCCTGGTAACGCATAGAAGGGGAATTGTATGCGGCCGAGTCAATCAAAACGCTCAATGGGGGGAGGCGTTTAACAATGTTATCGGTAAGCGGATTAAAAAAACGGGAACTGTCCACTTTTGTTTGTTGACCGAAAACATGGCTGCTGAACAAAATAATGATAGCGAATACACCAAGTGTTTTGATGTATTTTCGTATTCCACTTTTTTTGTTTATTTCCTTCATGGTTAACACTCCATTTAATCGGTGAAAATTACGTTTTTCCCTATTTAATTGCGAACTTTTTGATTATTAGTTATCAAAAAAGTTTTGAACAATTTATTAAACAGTCTCTTTTTGAAACAAAGCCGGTATTGTTCTTAGTATCAGTTTAATATCGCCCCAAAAAGAATAATTGTAAGCATACTGGTTATCCAAAGCCTTTCGTTCTTCCTCTGACATGACGCCTCCTTTCCCCCTTAATTCAACCTGCCATAGGCCTGTAATGCCTGCCGGAGCAAGAAAACGTGCACTCCAGTCATCCGAGGTCAGCTGTTCTGCTTCATACAATGGTAACGGCCGGTTTCCTACAATTGACATGTCTCCTTTTAAAACATTGATCAATTGCGGCAATTCATCGATGCTTGTGTTTCTAATGATTTTCCCGACTTTTGTAATGCGCGGGTCGTTTTCGATTTTAATAAAAGTAGCGGATTTATTTTCCTTCTTCAGTTTGTTATACCAATATTCACAAATTTTTTCTCCTTCTATATACAGTACGGGTGAACAATATTGCCCTTCTGGTAGTTTGGCACACCGCGGGCAGGGGGGAAACCCGGATCCTTTTTCCCCTTCTTTTTTGTCTTGATTGTATTGGTTCAGGTGCTCCAGCTCTTTTAGTTTTGCATCGGCCCCGGTGTACATAGAACGAAATTTTAGAAAGTCAAAAATACGATATCCCGTTCCTACCCTTTTCGATTTGTATATCACAGGTCCTTTGGATTCCAGCCTGATGGCTATGGCAACTAAAATCAAAAGCGGGGACAAAATAAGCAATGCTGTTGCTGAAACAATGATGTCAAACAACCTTTTTATTACCGGGATATTGTATTCGTTTTGGGTAGCGACAGCTGATAGTCCGGCTTCCTTTATCTCATTTAAATAATATTTTAAAAAACGGATTCGGGTAAAGAGTTTTTCTGCTTCCGGAAGTTCCAGGTATACATCATCAATGACTTCCTTGTTTTTAATCATTTCATTTCTGAAATGGGAATCTTCGCCAAAAGCAAACAAGATAAAGGGGATTTTAGCCAGTCCCAGTTTCGTTTTGATGTGGGCAGCCAGATTGTTTCCGCCAATACCCGGTAGTTTTAAATCCGAAATAATGGCGTCAACCTCTTTATTTTTAGTCAGGTAATCAATGCCCAGAATGCCATTTTCCCTGACGACAAACCCAACTTCACTGTTGTGTTCCTTCAGTTCATTAATAACATCTGCCCGACTGCCAATATAGAGCAGCCTTAATTTTTCCTTCGGATTTTCCTCCATGAAACCTATTTACTGATCCTGTTTAGAATATTCTCAATACGAATGGAAAGCTCTTCCGGGTTGAATGGTTTTACGATAAAATCATCGGCACCCATTTTTAATAACTTGATCCTCTCCTGACTGCTTTCAATTCCAGAGAGTACTATCATGGGTATATGCTTAAAAAAGCCGCTGGCTCTGATTTGTCTTAAAAGTTCCTGGCCATCCAGATTGGGCATTTGAATATCGGCAACTATTAAATCCGGGATATTACCCTCTTCAAGATATTTCATCCCTTCCCGTCCATCAACTTTGGTGACGATATCGTATTTTTTACTTAAAAAGTTTTCAAGTAACATACGGATGGACAGCTCATCATCGATTATAAGTATCTTTTTTTTCATAATAGATGGTATTAATTTTAACTGACTACAATACCTATTATAATAGCAAATGTAAAGAAAATCATGATATCACAATGCTTAAATTATTAAACTTGTTTACATGAAATGGTTAATAACGAAATTTTTACTGTTTTCTTGTCATAATTAAATTTTGTTTTGAATCTTTTTTCTTCAATAAAAATACTGTCGGAATGGCAATGACAGCCAGATAACCAGACAGTTGAAATGTTTTGGCCAGCCCAATGGCATCGCCGACATAACCTGCTGCCAGCACAGAAATGGCGCTGCTTAAGAAGTTAATAGTGGTAAAGGCACCGTTCATCAATGCTGGTTGGTCAGACCCCTGTTCCTGGACAAGTGCCAGCAAAACAGGTGTGGAAGCTGCCAAAACGAATCCCAGAAACAGCAAAGAAATGATTTGCAGGGCTGGCCCGGACCATAAAAACAGGAACATAAAAATGGGTGATGCTATGGCCAGCAACAGCAGCGTGGTGAATCTCCCGATTTTGTCCGAAATAGTTCCTGCAACAAAAGTGCCGATGACTGCTGTTGCCTGCATGACAGAAAGCGAGAAAGCACCGTATAGCAAGCTGTTTCCTTTGGAGCTTACCATGTAAGTTGGAAGAAAAGTTGCCAGTGTAGCACGCATGACAGAACGGAAAAGCATGTAGATGGTGAGCGAAATAAAAAAACCGGCATATTTATGTAAAGTTCTTTTATATCTCAGTTTGGCTTTGTTTTCGATGTTGATGGACTCGTACGGTATTTTTTCCAGTACCAACGAGAGGATTATGGCGGAAACAACAGCCGGAACGGCCAGCCTCCAGATCCCTTCCAGTCCCCACCACGATACTGCACTGACAACGAGCAACGGTCCCACCAGTCGGGCACTTTCTCCTCCCAGCATATAAAAGCTCATGCCTTTTCCTGCCCGGTTTCCCGAAAAGGATTTGATGATAACCGGTGCCGGAACATGAAATATGGCTGCGCTTGTTCCCAGAGTGAAAAGCAAAATACCCAAAACCAGGACATTGGGTGCCATCCCCATCAAGCTGCCGCTCACTGCGGTAACCAATGGTGCCAAAATGATGATGGGCCGCCAGGGAATTTTGTGTGCAAAAGTTCCAAAAACAATACTGAAAAGGGAAGGTATTCGTTGAACAAGACTTAACCAACTGGCCACGGAAAGGTCCATGTTGTATTTTTTCAGCAGCAGTGGTAACAGGGGCGCAAGAAAAGAGGAATATACATCGTGCATGAAATGTGCCGATGAAATGGTAATGACTTTTCCCCGGTTATAATTGATATTTTTCAATGAGCAAATGTACCAATTTCCGTTGTTTGATTATTCCTGCAGCGAATTTAAAATGATGGGGAATTTTTTTACATTAAAAGGTTTGTTTATGTAATCATCCATTCCCGCGGCAAGGCAATCTTCTTTGTCCTGTTTCTGGGAATTGGCTGTCAGGGCAATAATTTTTACCCTGTCTTTGGTATTGCCTTCTAATTTCCTGATTTGACGGGTGGCCTCCAGCCCATCCATCACCGGCATTTGAATGTCCATGAAAATCAAATCGTAATGATGTTGGATAAATTTATCAACGGCTATTTTCCCGTTGTCGGCCACATCCACATGAAACCCTTGTTTTATCAATATTTTTTGTGTTAGTTTTTGGTTAACCAGGTTGTCTTCTACCAAAAGGATATCCAGGATATTATGTTTGTTTTTGCTGCTCTTGCGGGGCGGGTAACCTTCACTCATTTTAATTGTAAAAGTGAATGTGCTTCCTTTG
>JALUYM010000412.1 GCA_027018745.1 Bacteroidales bacterium
GGCGTATCCGGTATCAATACCGGGAAGGCGTTCACAAAATGGAAATTGATTTTTGAAGGTTACAGCCTTTTGCTCCCCTGCGCTCCTCCGGATTTGCAATCCGGAAGTTTTGAAGCGGGGGATTTCAAATCCCCCAGCCCGTAACATTCGGATTGCAAATTCGAATGAGCGGCGCGGCAATCCGAATGATCGGCAATAAGACAGTCGGGCAGGTTTTTCATTTTTCATTCTTCATTTAAAAACCCTACCTTAGCCCGGTAAAAAAATGAAACCCATGAAGAAAACACTACTTTCCCATCATTTTTTTATGGTACTGTTGTTGTGGCCGGTGTTATTCCCCGGATGGGGCAGACTACAGGCACAGGATGTAAGCAATATAAAAACAGAACAAGTAGACACTCTCTGGGGTTCCAAAAACCCGACGCCTGATTCAGTAGCATACAATGTATTTTCAAGACCTAATATAGTAAAAACTTACGGAAAAGAAGGGAATGACCCAAATTTAAATTGGGAAGGAATGACCCCGGACCAAAAACGGGCTTATTTTACAAGGACAATAAAAAATTTCATAAAAACTTATCCAAAATATAATGTTGTAAATCGCAATGGAGATACAATGTTCAGCGTAGGTGATGAACCTTGTTATTTTTACACTACCTTAGCAAATTATGTAATTGAAGGGGAAAATAATTTAGAAAATATTACTGACCCAAAATTAAAGCTATATCCAGATATAGAAAAAATAACTTTTGAAAATAATGGGCATTTTAATTTACCACATTTGTATATTACAGATATTTCAAATAACGGGGAGGGTCACACGGTTTCAGGCATTTATGTCAAAAATAAAATTGGTCAAAACACAAGTCTTGAAAATGATTTTCAAATAAGAGATTCAAAAACAGGTATTTCGGCAATGCCCGGCACTCCCCCAATGGCAAAGAAAGGAACAGTAATAACATATTGGGAAGGATATTCCAAACAAGGATTTGTACGATATGAATTAATGGATTTTAGATTTGATAGCACCGGAAAAAGCCATCTTGTTTTTATTAATCCGCAACTGATAACAATAAATCCACATATAATTAAAGTGCAAAACAACCCTCCTCCAGACAGGATAATAAATTATTCTGAAGATTGGCAAAAAAAATTAAAGAATTTTATTACTTCCGTCAATCAAGATACAACGCAAACAATAAAAACAAATAATAAAGAAGTATATTCAACATATCCAACAGAAGTTTTAATAAAATATTATCTTACTGGAAAAGAATCAATTTCTGATACAATTCCATTAATGTCTGGGGAAGCTGCGAAATATAATTTTGTTGTTACAAGAAAAAATTTAGAAGAATTTATTCAAGAAGGAATACGAACAAATATCGTAACCCCCAAAGGAAAGCATTTTTACACAATTTTAAAAAAGTCAGAAGCAGAACAAAAAATTACTGTAAAAGATATGGAAGCACCTACAGGAGATTTAAGGAAGACAGATACAACAATAACAAACAAAGCAAATGCACTTGAGGCAGCACTTGCTATGATTGAAAATGTCAAAGATAATTCAAATGGAACAGTGTATAAAACAGATTCTTTGGTTGAAAACTCTGATTCGCTTGTAATTTATTCGCTTGGGTTAAAAGATGTTACCGGGAATAAAAGAAATTTGGGCAAAGTAAATGTTAACATAAGCGCAACGGGAATAAATGATATAAAATCACCCAGTCACAAATATGGCCTGACAAAAATATGGCCTAACCCTATAAGGGGAGGACAGAATTTGTTTTTCAATTACAATGCAAAAGTCCCCGGGGAAGTGGAGATTGATGTATTCAACCTGGCCGGGCAAGAAGTAAAGACCTGCACCAGACAAACCGTTGCCGGTATGCAGTCCATGAAAATTTCTTTAAAAGGTTTCACGCCGGGCACTTATTTTCTAAGGATAGCGGCACAGACGGGGAAGTTTGTTGTTGAATGAAGAGTGTTGAATGAAGAATGAGTTGCTTGTCCCCGTACTTGTCCTCCTGAGCGCAGCGAAGGAACTCAAAAGCAATCACTGCCAAAAAGCAGTTATATCATTTTCCATTTTTCATTCTTCATTTAAAAACCCTGCGCTCCTCCGGATTTGCAATCCGGAAGTTTTGAAGCGGGGGATTTCAAATCCCCCAGCCCGTAACATTCGGATTGCAAATTCGAATGAGCGGCGGGGCAATCCGAATGAGCGGCAATAAGACAGTCGGGCAGGAATCCGAATGAACCCATCCCGGACAGAAGGGCAGAGACAGGCAGACAAACCGAAATGATAACAAATTCATTAATTTTGTCAGGGCCTTAAACAACGTAACCCATGAGAGTTAAACTTTTCCTTCCCCTTTTTTCCCTGTTGCTTCTCCTGTTCGGCACAGGCTGCCGGCACAAAACGTTTGTCCCGTTTTCAAACCGGAACATCGAGTACGAAGGCAGGATTGCCCGGACCCCGCATGCTGCCGTTTTTTACTGGCCGGGCACCTCCGCAAAAATTTACCTCCGGGGAAAAGGTTCGGTGTACGCCCTGCTGAAAGACGAAAAAGGCAAAAACTATTACAACATCATCCTTGACAACGAAAGTATCCGCCTGTTGCACCCGGACACGGCCAAACGCGCCTGGCTGCTGGCTTCCGGTTTTTCCGAAGGCAAACATTCCGTGGAAATCTTCAAACGGACAGAATGGGACCGGGGCAGCACCGAATTTTTCGGCTTCCTGTTGCGGGGAAACTTCAAAATATTACCGCCACCTGAAACAAAAGCCCTTAAACTGGAATTTTACGGCAATTCCATTACGGCAGGTTACGCCGTGGACGATAACCCTTCGCACAGCCATCCCGACAGCATTTATACCAACATTTATCACAGTTATGCTTCCCTGACAGCGAGGCATTTCCATGCGCACAGCCGTTACATTTGCAAAAGTGGTATCGGGATCATGATCAGTTGGTTCCCGCTTACCATGCCGCAACTCTACAACCGGCTCAATCCGGAAGACAGCGCCAGCCACTGGGATTTTTCAAAATACACGCCGGACATTGTGATTGTCAACCTGCTGCAAAATGATTCGTGGCTCGTAAAACGCCAGGCATTCAGCGAATTCAAAAAGAAATTCGGCCATACACCACCTTCTAAAACATTTATCATCAATGCCTACAAAAATTTTATTTCCACCTTGCGGGAGCGGTATCCGAAAGCTAAAATCATTTGCATGCTGGGCAACATGGACATTACCCGGAAAGGTTCGCCGTGGCCGGGATATGTAAAAGAGGCCGTCCGCCGGCTGCACGACAGCGCCATTTATACGCTTTTCGTTCCCTACAAAAAAACGCCCGGCCATCCCGGCCTCAAAGAACAGAAAGTATTGGCAGACAGCCTGATCCGACTGATCACAACATTGCAAAAAAAACATTAAAGAAACATTTGAATAATTTGTCATTCCCTTATTTTAAACTTTTCCAAACTGACTTTTCAACTTATTTTAACACCTTTTTTCAGATTTTCTACAGAATCCGGTTTTACTTTTGCTAATCTAAAAACGAAAGAATGACAGGCCTCATTGGAATTAGTTATAAATCAGCTGATTTGGAAATACGCGAACGGTTTGCATTTTCAAAAAATGAAATAACCGCTTTCACAGAATATTTACTTCAAAACAGTACCATCAGCGGGGTAGTCCTTTTGTCTACTTGTAACCGCACGGAAATTTACTACAACACCACCCAAAAAGAGAGCACCAAAGCGCCTCAAGTGATCATGGAAGCGCTGGCTTTGCAAAAAAATTATCATAACGAGTTAAGGCCTTACTTTTATTTCAAAGAAGGGAAGCAAATGGCGGAACATTTGTTTAAAGTTGTTTCCGGTATTGATTCACTCATTGTTGGTGAAGACCAAATTATTGGCCAGGTAAAAGATGCTTTCCAGTTTGCCAAAGAAATTAAAAGCACGGACAAGATACTGAACCGTTTGTTTTCCAAAGCCTTAGAAACAGGAAAAAAGGTACGTACTCAAACAGAAATAAGTCGCGGTTCAGCTTCGGCCAGTTCTGCTGCTGTCAATTTATGCCATCTGCGTTTTCCAGACCTGAGCAACCAAAACGTTTTAATGATCGGCGCCGGACAAACCGGACAGCTGGTACTTAACAGCCTGCGCAAGTCTACTTTCAAATCCTTACATATTGCTAACCGTACCTATGCCAAAGCCGAAGAACTCTCCCATCTTCACGGAGGAAAGAGCATACATCTTGAAGAAGTAAACCACTATTTATACGATAGTGATATTATTTTTGTTGCCACAGATTCCCCCGAACCACTCATCAAACTGGAAGCATTGAAAGAAGCTTTACAGCGAAGGGACCGTTCACAAAAAATATTACTTTTCGACCTTTCTGTTCCCCGTAATGTGGAGATGTCCATTGGTAAACTGGAAGCAGTTGAGCTTTACACCATTGACGATCTGACAAAAATTGTGAAAAGCACTAACCAGAAACGCCTGCACGAGATATCGGCTGCCATGGAAATCATTCACCATGCCGAAGATGTTTTCATGACATGGAAACACGAGCAGGAATTAGTCCCCACGATATTAAAGATCAAGAAGAACTTTCATCAACTCAACCAGCAGGAAATGGAAGAATTTAAAAAAATCCGTTCCATAAAAGAAGACAAGCTGCTGAACGAATATTCCCATCATATCACCGAAAAGTTTGCCCGGGTCTTCATCAAAAACCTGAAAGAAATCTCCAAAGAGGCAGATAAAAAGGATTTTATCACCATGGCCGAAGAATTTTTTGAACTCTAAAATCATGGACAGGGCGATAATTATCGGGACCCGTGGCAGTAAACTGGCGCTGTATCAGGCAAACCAGGTTAAAGTGAAACTTGAAGAACACTTTCCCCATCTGGATTTTAGTTTACAGGTTATTCATACGAAAGGCGATAAAATTTTGGATGTAGCTCTTTCCAAAATCGGGGACAAAGGCCTTTTTACCAAAGAAATAGAACAGGCCCTGCTGAAAAACCGGATCGACATGGCCGTACACAGCATGAAAGACCTCCCTACCCTTTTCCCCGAAGGCCTGAAACTGGGAGCTGTACTCGAAAGAGGTGAACCCCGCGAAGCATTGATCAGTACCGAAAACCGTCCGCTGAATCAACTAACTGAAAAAGATATCATTGCCACCTCCAGCGTCCGGCGCAGAGCGCAATTACTAAAAATAAACCCTCATTTTCAAATTGTGGACATTCGGGGCAATGTGGATACGCGCATTAAAAAATGGAAATCAGGCTATTGTACGGCCCTGATCATGGCAGCCACAGGTTTACAGCGGCTGGGACTGGAAAAAAACATCAGCGAATTGATAAACCCGGTACAAATGATGCCGCCGCCGGCACAAGGGATCATCGCCATAGAAAGCCGTAAGAACGACGGCCTGGTGGATGATCTGTTACAACAAATTAACCACAAAGAATCCTGGATCAGGGGCCGGGCAGAATACACTTTTCTGGAAACAATTCAGGGGGGCTGCCAGGTGCCCATCGCTTGCTATTCGGAAGTGTCCGGGAGCAAGCTTATCATCAACGGGATGGTGCTCTCCCCTGACGGGAAACAATTTTTGTCAGACAGTCTAACGTGTGTTGTTTCGGAAAAAGAAGCCGTGGATGCTGCCCGTCGTCTTGCACAATCATTTTTAGGGAAAGGAGCTTTACAAATCATCGCAGCCATTGAACGATAACAACCAACATATTGCCAACGGTGTGCGTTCTGTTATCAGCACACAACCTGCCGAACGGGCTGCCGAACTGCAAAAGGCACTGGAAGGTTCGGGCCTGGAATTTTTCAATGTTCCCATGATACGCACGGAAACAATGATTTTACAACCCGAAACCAGGAGAATCATCGAACAAACAGAAGGGTTTGATTTACTGATATTTACAAGCCGGAATGGGGTGAAAGCGTTTTTCGAACTGTTGACACTGGCTGGTAAAACATTCCCTAAAAAAGTAAAAACAGCTGTCATAGGCAAAGGAACAGCCCGGGAATTGGAACTTGTTTCCGGCACTCCTGATTTTGTCCAGCCGGGAAATACCTCCCGCGATTTTGCTGTTTATTTGAAAAATAAGGTTCTCAAAGGCGGAGAAAAGATTCTGCTGGCCTTGGGAAACCTTGCTCCCGGTTTTTTGCAAAAAGAACTTTCTGCCGTAGCATCAGTTCAGCGAATCAACGTATACAAAACGTTTCCTGTTGAAACCTACAACAAGTCCGTTATACAAAAAGTGCTGG
>JALUYM010000413.1 GCA_027018745.1 Bacteroidales bacterium
ATAATTGCTCAGGGAATAAGAAGCTGTGTGCGGTACCCTGGAGGCAATGTTGGGCACACAATAATGGGTAACACCATATTCCTGATAAACAGGATGCTGATGAGAAGTAGGACGGGATGTTTCAAAACACCCTCCCTGATCGATGCTCACATCAACGATAACGGCAGAACGTTTCATTTGCCTGACCATCTCTGTCGGGATCAAACAGGCAGCCTGGTTTGTAGGCGAATGTTTGGCCGCAATGACAACATCCGCTTCTTTCAGCGCTTTCAGCAATAAAACAGGTTGTAAAACTGACGTGGATATCCTGAACTCCAGCTTGTTCTGCAAACTGCGCATTTTATAAACCGAATCATCGAATATCCGTACCAAAGCACCCATACCATACGCTGTCCGGGCAGCATATTCGGCCACCGTTCCCGAACCGATAATAACTACTTCTGAAGGCCTGATGCCAGGAAATCCTCCCAGCATGACCCCTTTTCCATATTTAGGGCTGCTCAGGTATTCTGCTGCTATCATGATGGAAGTATTTCCTATTATTTCACTCATGGACCTGACGAGGGGAAATGCACCCGTTTTATCTTTTATCAGCTCATAAGCAATGGCAACAGGCTTTTTTTCCATCATTTTTTTAAAAAAAAACTTGTTTCTGCTTTGGGGCATCAAAGTAGAAAAAACAATCTGGTTTTTATGTATTTTTTCCAACTCCTCCTGATCAGGGGCAGCAATTTTTATAATAATATCCGATTGCCATATTTCAGCGGCCGTAGGGGAAATAACAGCACCCGCATCGGCATAAATTTCATTGGGGAAATGTGCTGCCCTACCGGCATTTTCTTCAATAACCACTTTGTGGCCGTTTTTTACCAAAAGATCCACAGCATTGGGAACAAGGGCAATACGGCGTTCATTTTCATCTTTTTCAAGCGGAATGCCAATCACAAACTTCTTTTGCTGGGGCAACCGTTCCAGGGTCTCTTCCTTGGGCAACAACACCTCTTTTCCTGAAAGGTTAAGATAGGTTTTTCCTTCTTCAGTCATTGTTTGTCTGTTTGTATGCAAGAAATAAGTAATTTTTCTTTCCTCTTTCTCTTTTACCTCGATATGCACATATACGTAAGTTTCCGGCAAAAGTTCCGAAATGCGTCCGGGCCATTCAAGAAAACAGAAATTCCCACTGTATATATATTCTTCAAAGCCCATGTCATACACCTCTTCCAGTTTTTTAATACGATAAAAATCAAAATGGAACAAGGTTTTTCCTTCCTTGTCTTCGTATTCGTTAACCAGGGAAAAAGTGGGACTGGTTACTACATCGGTACTGCCCAAAACTTTACAAAATGCCTTGATAAAAGTAGTTTTGCCCGCCCCCATACTGCCGTAAAATGCAAAAATACGCACATCAGGAAATTCTGCCAGAATCTTTCCGGCAGCCAAAGGTAAATCGTCAGGTGTTTGAGAGAGTATTGTTTTTATCATTAAACCTTTGAATTTAAGGTAATAAACGGTATCATGATTTCCTGCATGGAAATACCTCCATGTTGAAAAGTATTGGAATAATACCGTGCATAATAATTATAATTGTTGGGATATGCAAAGAAATCGGTCCCGCGTGTAAAGACCCAGCGCGTGCTTACATTCTGCTTGGGCAGGAAAAATTTTTCCGGATCAGTCATTTCAAAGACTTCTTTGGCGTTATAATTGAGGTTTTTTCCATATTTGTAGCGCAAGTTGGTGTTCACACTCCTGTCTCCCACGATCCTTACCGGATTTTGAACCCTGATAGAACCGTGATCGGTGGTTATCATAATCTTTACATGTTTGTCTGAAAGGTATTTGATAATTTCAAACAAGGATGAATGATCAAACCACGATTTCATTAGCGACCGATAAGCCGGTTCATCATTGGCCAGTTCCCTGATAATCTCCATTTCGGTGCGTGCATGGGAGAGCATGTCCACAAAATTATAAACAAGCACATTCAGGTCGTACTCTAAAAGATTGGCTACATTCTCAGCCAGCTTACGTCCTTCTTCCTGGCGTAAAATCTTATGATAGGAATATCTGACCTTTTTCCCGAATCGATGAAGCTGTTCGCCCAGCAGCTCAGCCTCAAACTGGTTTTTAGTCCCTTCTTCCTGTTCATCTCTCCAATAATCCGGAAAACGTTTACTGATTTCAAGCGGCATCAAACCGGCAAACAATGCATTTCTGGCATATTGGGTCGTAGTTGGTAATATACTGTAATACATTTCATCTTTTTCAACAAGGAAATACTCCCCTATCATGGGTTCAATGATTTTCCACTGGTCATAACGCAGATTGTCAATAACCAGCAAAAAAATCTTTTTATCCTTTTCGAGGTAAGGAAACAACTTCTCTTTGAGCAAAGTATGGGAAAGAATCGGTTTGTCCTCCGTTTTACCATAAAACCAGTCATAGTAACTGCGTTCGTAAAATTTGGCAAAAGCAGTATTGGCTTCATTCATTTGCATATTCAGTATCTCGCTTACCCCCTCATCTTCAGATTTTTCAAGTTCAATATCCCAACGCACCAAATTACGGTATACATCCACCCATTCTTCATAGGTAAGCCGGTCCTGTAAACGCATACTAATCTCGCGGAACTCCTGCTGGTAGTTTTGCGTCGCTTTCTCACTCATCAACTGTTTTGTCTGGAGGTTCCGTTTGAGGGACAGCAAAATCTGGCTGGGTTTGACAGGTTTAATAAGATAATCGGCAATATTTGAGCCAATGGCGTCTTCCATGATAGATTCTTCTTCACTTTTAGTGATCATGACCACCGGCAGGTTAGGTTGTAAAACCTTGATCTTTTCCAGTACTTCAATGCCGCTGAGGCCAGGCATTTGTTCATCCAGAAAAAAGATATCAAAATGTTCTTCGGCCAGAATTTCCAAAGCCTCCGGACCGCTGTTTACAGGAACTACTTCAAAACCTTTTTCTTCCAGAAAAATAATATGCGGCTTCAACATTACAATTTCATCATCCGCCCAGAGTATCCGTATTTTATTCATTGACATCCATTTTTATTTCAAACAGTTTTTCAGATATATGTGTACCTTTGACCACCGTTAAAGAACACGCTTTTTATCCGGTTTTTTATTTTAATGCAAATTTCCGGTTTTTCTTCCATTGTTTTTTAGCGTAGTTAACAAATTTAACAAAAATTATGAGCCAACTACATGTAAATAAGCGCAAAATATTCAATGATCCGGTTTATGGTTTTGTTTCAATCCCCAATGAACAGATATTTGACATAATAGAACATCCCTTTTTTCAGCGGTTAAGGCGGATTAAACAGTTGGGGCTGGCACATCTCGTATACCCGGGGGCGCTGCATACCCGGTTTCATCATTCCCTCGGGGCCATGTATCTTATGACACGTGCTTTGTCCGAACTGCAACTGAAAGGCCATGAAATAAGCCAAGAGGAACAACTGGCTGCCGAAACAGCCATGCTGCTGCATGATATCGGCCACGGGCCATATTCACATGCCCTGGAACACAGCATTGTTCATACAGTAAACCACGAGCAAATATCCATATGGCTCATGCAACAACTTAATAAAGAATTTGACGGAAGTTTGCAAATGGCGCTGGACATATTCGAAGACAAATACAAAAAACACTTTCTTCACAAATTAATATCCAGCCAGTTTGATATGGACAGACTGGATTACCTGAAACGCGACAGCTTTTTTACCGGTGTTTCCGAAGGGACAATCAACTACGAAAGGTTACTGAATATGCTGGAAATTGCAGATGATGAACCTGTGATCGAATATAAAGGCATTTATTCCGTCGAAAAATTCATTACAGCCCGCCGTATTATGTACTGGCAGGTTTATCTTCACAAAACAGTGTTGGTAGCCGAATACATGGCCATTCATTTGCTGAAACGCGCCAAATGGCTGGCCATGAACGGAAATGCCCCTGTGGCAGCAACTCCGGCATTGCAGTTCTTTCTCGAAAATGATGTTCATGAAAAGCATTTCCTTCATGACAGCGAAATTCTAAAACAATTTACCCTGTTGGATGATTACGACATCTACACTTCTTTAAAACTTTGGATGGACCATCCTGACAAAATTTTATCTTATTTGAGCCGGGGGTTGGTCAACCGCAGGCTGTTTCATATCGATATGCAAAACAAGCCCTTTTCGCAGGACAAGATAGAAACTATTCGAAAAATTGCCAAAAGAAAGTACAGGATTTCAGATGAAGAAGTCGGTTATTTCGTCTTTTTTGAGAAAACAGCCAATTATACCTATCATCCCGGTACGGATAATATCAATATTCTTTTTAAAGATGGATCGGTGAAAGACATTACAGAAGTTTCTGACCAACTCAACATTCATTTGTTGTCAAAACCGACCACAAAATATTTTCTTTGTTACCCGAAAGATTGTCAGGAGGGAGCAAGAATGTAAACCCGGCTATTACACCGGGAAATTTTTCCATCTTTGCATCATAGAAAACAAGACAATGCTTTCAAATCATATTGGCGAAATTGCCGCCTTAATGACAGCCGTATTCTGGACCGTAACAGCACTGGCTTTTGAAATAGCAACCAAAAGGGTCGGGCCGTTATCTGTCAATGTAATCCGGTTATCCATGGCATTTGTTTTTTTGGCTGTTTTTACTTTTTTTCAAAGGGGAATAGCGCTACCCACAGACGCCAGCACCCATGCATGGGTTTGGCTTTCCATTTCGGGGATAGTCGGTTTTGTTTTGGGCGATCTTTTCCTTTTTTCTTCTTATCCCCTCATCACTTCCCGCATTGCCATGCTGATTATGACACTGGCACCCCCATTGGCTGCTTTGATCGGTTGGATTGTTCTGGGAGAAACCATGACAGCACTTAACCTGTTTGGGATGGCGCTGGTTGTAGTGGGAATAAGTATTACCATTTTGAGCCGTCCTGATGGAGGTAAGAAATTTAGTTTTAATTTCTCTACAAAAGGGTTGCTGTTTGCCTTTTTGGGAGCTGTTGGACAAGCCATTGGATTGGTACTCAGTAAATACGGCATGGGACAATACGATCCTTTTGCCGCTACTCAAATTCGGATTATTGCTGCTTTGACAGGTTTTATTTTCATCATTTCCTTCCTGAAGAGATGGAAAAAGGTTATTCGGACCTTTTTGGACAAAAAGGCTATCAGCCGGATTACGCTGGGTTCTTTTTTTGGCCCTTTTCTGGGGGTTTCTTTTTCACTCATCGCCCTGCAGCATACCAGTGCCGGTATAGCTGCCACCCTCATGGCCATTGTGCCTGTCCTGATCATTGCCCCTTCTGCCATTATTTTCAAACAAAAAATTACCATAAAAGAAGTAATTGGAGCTGTCATTAGTGTGGTTGGTGTTTCCCTGTTTTTCATATGACCGGGAGTCTTTAATTTTCGGATAATCCATTCCAAAAATTTACTATCTTTAGCTTTTCAAGCCTGAAATGAAGTTTAACACAAAAAGTATTGCGTTTGGAAGCAAAAGAAATACTGGTCAAATATTGGGGATATACCCGTTTTCGCCCCATGCAGGAGGAGATCATCCATTCAATATCCAATGGACAGGATACTTTTGCTTTGTTGCCTACCGGTGGCGGCAAATCGCTCACCTTTCAGATTCCGGCGCTCATGAAACCAGGTTGCTGCCTGGTAATCACCCCTTTGGTAGCACTTATGAAAGATCAGGTGGACCGGTTAAGAAAAATGAATATTGCGGCACGTGCCCTGTACACCGGCCTTTATTACAATGAGATAGAAGCCATCTATTCCCAGGCCATTCACAATAAGCTTAAATTTTTGTACGTTTCACCCGAACGGTTATTAAACCAGGCCTTTCAAATGGCATTGGTTAAAATGGATATTAACCTGATTGCCGTTGATGAAGCGCATTGTATTTCGCAATGGGGATATCATTTTCGGCCGCCATATCTGAGAATTGCCGAAATCAGGACGTTTTTTCCCGATGTGCCGGTACTGGCCCTTACAGCCACTGCCACGCCCAAGGTAGTGGAAGATATCATGGATAAACTTCATTTTAAAAAGCGGATTATCTTTCGAAGCAGTTTTGAACGCCGCAATGTAGCTTACCGGGTCTATCACGAAAATGACAAAACCGGGCGAATGATACATTTGTTGCAAAACACAAAAGGCAGTGCCATAGTTTATGTACGAAACCGAAAAAAAACCAGGGAAATAGCAGAAATACTGAGCAAAAACAAGATAACAGCCACCTTTTATCATGCAGGGCTGGACAACGCC
>JALUYM010000414.1 GCA_027018745.1 Bacteroidales bacterium
AAAAAATAGTTAAAAAAGAAGAGGTAAAGGATCTCTTTTTGTCAAAAGAAAATTTCTCTTTGTACGAATGTAAAGACTGCCAAGTTCTTTTCACCAATCCAAGACCTGAGGATAAAGAACTGGGAAAATATTATGATTCGGAAGAATATCTCTCTCATAATACAAAAAATAACGGCATATTTGGAAAAACTTATGCTTTATTACGTCAGTTTAATATACAAAGAAAATTCAAAATAGTTCATAACCTTGTAAACAATGGAAGAATCCTTGATATTGGCTGCGGAACAGGAGAATTATTAAATTATTTTCAACAAAGAAATTGGGAATGTGAAGGGATCGAACCAAACATAAAGGCAAGGGAATTTGCTAAAACAAAGTATCATTTAAATGTTTACGACGAATCACATATCAGAAAAATCCAAAACGAAAATTTTGATATTATAAGCATGTGGCATGTTTTGGAACATGTACCGGATATCAATAAAAGAATGGAAGAGGTTCAAAGACTTTTGAAAAAGAAGGGTTATTTAATCATAGCTATTCCAAATCTAACATCCTGGGATGCAGGTTTTTATAAAACATATTGGGCGGGTTATGATGTGCCGAGACATTTATATCATTTTTCCCCTGAAGCATTTAAGTTATTTGCCAATAAACATAATTATCAGATAATCAGTATGTTGCCATTAAAATTAGATAGCTATTATGTAAGCTTCCTGAGCGAAAAATACCTAAAAAACCACTTTCAGCCAGTCAGGGCATTTTGGAATGGTTTACGTTCAAATTTAGCAGGACGAAAAACTAAAAACTATTCAAGCTTAATCTATGTGCTGAAAAAATTATAAACACTGACCAAACAACATGATTTAACAAAAGATTTTTTATAATTTTAAAAATTTAAAAACCGGGACAAAATTTACTACTTTTACCTACCTGATTTCAAAAGCCAAATTTTATGCAAAAAAGTATTTCACATAATCAATGGTGGAAAATACTTCGATCCGTGGTGGCTTTTTTCCTCATCCTCATTGCATTTTTCGCCCTAAAGTACGTCGCAGAAAGAAATTATCGCCCGGAATCATTGGTTAAGAAGACACAAAAGGCTATTTACAAGTCTGGAAACCAATGTTATAAAGCAGAAAAAGAGGTGTTCGGTTTACTATCTCAGAAAAATAATGCGAACTGGCTTTTTCTTAATAAACACCTTGCTGACAATCAGGAAACTATATTAATTGAGAAACAAGGAAATATCTTTTATTGGAACAAAAACCAAATTCCCGTCAACGAACTTTCATTACTGCCCAATGGAAAAATAAAAATTTTACATACGGCTACAGGTTCTTATATCGGATTAAAAACCGAAAAAAATAAATTCACGGTAGGTGTATTTGTCCCGTTGACAAAAAAAACATTACCTTATGGAATAAAAGTGGAAAAAAATCCCCGAAGGACGAAAAACGAATACCACTTAAAAAATTTGAATATTTCAATACAAGTTATTCCCGGGATGTTCCCTTCGTACATAAATATACTTTTATTCCTTTTTTATGCAGCCGGATTTTTTATACTTGTCCTGATTCTTTATTTTTCATTTCAAATCGTTAACGACAAGTTCCCTGGGTATTCATTTCCTTTCCTGATCTCGTTTTTCATCTCCTTGTTTTTATTAAGAGGAATTCAATATTTTACGGGGTTTCCTTCAATTTTCAAAAAAACCTTCTGGAACACGGTACAATTATTCGGACTGGCAGGTTGGAGATCACCGGGCGACCTGTTACTGAATTTAATTGTGATTTGTATGGTCCTGTTCGTATTGAACCGGTATTTCAAACAAAACCACAACCGTTGGGAAAAGGGAATTTTTCTCAAAACGATCAGTATACAACTCTTTGTATTTGCCCTTCCTGTATCATTATACTATTTAACAGGCAGAATTTTACAAAACGGGGGACTGATCATGTTTCCGGGCAATGTATACTTTAGTATAAAAGGGCTGGAACGTCTGTTCATCATGTTCCTGATAAATATGTTCATATATCTTTGGGCCTATACTTTTATTGTTTTCTTGAAGCGTAAAGGCTCGGCCTATTTTCAGGTTATTATTTCCCTCACCCTGACGGCAGCCATTTTTTTGTTGATACCGGGAATCGAAAAAACAATTATTATTCTATCATACATATTGATGATGTTGCTGTTGTCCATCATTTGGTTTGTAGAACGGGATAAAAAACCTTATTTTCATGCTATCCTTAGCTTGTTTTTACTTGCGTTATCTGCAGCTTATTTGCTCAATTTCAACGAAATGGAGAACAGGAACGCTCATCAACAATTTACGGCAAACCTTTTAACACAGGAACAGGACCCCTATTTACAATACCTTCTTAAAAATCAATCACAGGCAATATTGTCAGATACAACTATTATCAACACAATTCGTTCAAACAAGGCAGATAAAGAGCAACTGCTTTCACAATACCTGAACAAAAAATATTTCCGTAAAATGTTGTCGGCATACAGTAAGCAGGTAACCTTGTGCGAACCAGGACAACAACTCGAAATACAACCAGAAAATAAAGTGGTGGGCTGTGATGCCTTCTTCAGGCAGTTAGAAGGGAAAATGGTAGATAAAGGCCCTGGTTTCGGATTGTATTTGGTAAACAACAATAATGAAAGCATATATTATCTGGCACGTTTTCATTACCCTCATATTATCAATCAGACAAATGGTGTAAATCTTTACATAGAATTTTATACGAATATCATTCCCAAAGGATTGGGTTATCCAGAACTATTACAGAATGCCAGTGAAGAAAAATTACATTTATCAGGGTATTCATTTGCCTTTTATCAGAATGAAAAATTAGAATATAAATTTGGCGATTATCTTTATCCCATCGACCTTTCGGACTACAAAAAAGCACCGGTTAAAGTTTTTTTCAACAAAGACGGTTACATTCATTTTTTACTTCCGGTAAACAAAAAAGAAATGTTAATCGTAAGCCGTCCGTCGCAAACCATTTCCGGATGGTTGCTGCCGTTTTCATTGTTGTTTCTTCTAACAGGAATCCTGCTGTTGGCCTATGTTTCCATCAGATACGGAAAACAGATTCTCAAAACATTCCGTTATTCTTTTAGTACCCGATTGCAACTCACCATTTTTTCATCCATGCTTATGGTGTTTTTTGCTTTTACAATCATTATTCTGTATTATTTTAATATAAACAACCGGCAAACCATCAGCAATAACCTGAAAGAAAAAACCCATTCAGTAATGATTGAATTACAAGATAAATTATCGCCAAACAACATGTATGAATTCCAAAACAATCAGGAAATTCAGTCATATCTCCAGAAATTTTCAACCGTATTCTTTTCTGATATTAACCTATACAATAATTCCGGCTGGTTAGTGGCTTCATCACGACCTGAAATATTTACGCGCGGACTTCAGTCGAAGCTGATAAACCCGGTGGCATTTGCCCAAATAGAAAAAAACCATAAACTTTTTTACCTGGGGAGGGAAAAAATAAAAAATATCAATTATTATTCTTCGTATGTTCCGTTTATTCTAAGCAATGGCATAGCAGCCGGTATATTAAATTTACCTTATTTCGCCCGTCAGTCGGAGTTGCAACATTCTTATTATCAAATGCTGGCCAACCTGATCAATCTTTTTGTCATAGCAGGCATTTTAGGTATGCTTTTAATGATTTATCTGTCAAGGTTATTAACAAGACCCCTCAACATTTTGCAACAGAAAATGACAGCAGTGAGCATTGACAGACAGAACGAAAAGATTGACTGGTCACGTAATGATGAAATAGGCCAATTGATCGAGGCCTATAATCAAATGGTGGAAAAACTGGAAGAAAGTACACGGCTTTTGAAATATTCGGAACGGGAAAAAGCCTGGCGCGAAATGGCCCGTCAGATAGCACATGAAATAAGAAATCCGCTTACGCCCATGAAACTGAATGTACAATACCTGCAGAAAGTCTATTTGGCAAAAGATCCATCATTCGATGAAAAATTTAAATCAGTCAGTCTGTCTCTTATTAACCAGATTGAAACATTGAACGAAGTAGCCGGGATGTTTTCAGATTTTTCCAGCATAAAAACACCTGCTGTCGAAAAAAGCAATTTAATGGAAGCAGTCAGATCCACCGCCACTTTTTTCAGAAAATCTTATCAAATTAAAATTGATATCGAAAGCCAAAAGAATACTATAGAAGTGAACATTTCCATGCAGGACCTGTTACGCATCTTTAACAACCTTTTAAAAAACGCGGTACAATCAATGGAAAATGTCCGTAATAAAAACATCAGGATACAAATCATCCAAAAGAAAAATTATGCCGAAGTCCGGTTAACCGACAATGGAAAGGGCATCAGCGAAACAAATAAAAAACGAATTTTTCAACCCTATTTTACAACCAAAACGATGGGAACAGGCCTGGGACTGGCCATTGTCAAAAATCTTATGACAGAAATAGGAGGGGAAATAACATTTATTTCGGAACGGGGCAGCGGGACAACGTTTATTTTGAAATTTCCATTGTCGGCATCTTGAAAAAAATCACACCTCTACAGAAAATCTTTTAAAAAACAGGACAACAAAAACAAGAAAGAAAAAACCAATGATTTTTACTGAAACAATTACTTTATGAAAAAATAAAATTTAAATTTGTACGCACAAAATCTATGAGCAATTTAAGCGCTATAAAAAAACCGATTGCCGAAGAGATAAAATCCTATCACAAGGTTTTCCGTACGACTATTCGTTCGAAAGTTCCGCTATTGGATATTATTATGAAATATATCCTGAAAACCAAAGGCAAAGAAATCCGGCCAATCATTGTATTATACACAGCCAAAATGATGGGGGAGATTAGCGAATCCACTTATTATGCCGCTACACTGATAGAATTGTTGCATACGGCGACACTTGTTCATGATGATGTGGTAGATGATTCGAACAAAAGGCGCGGTTTGTTTTCTGTCAATGCTTTATGGAAAAACAAAGTCGCGGTTTTGGCCGGCGATTATTTGCTGGCAAAAGGCCTTTTGCTCGCTGTGGAAACAAACAACCATCATTTGCTTGAATTTGTCTCAAAAGCTACCCGCGACATGAGTGAGGGTGAACTATTACAAATTGAAAAAGCCAGAAAATTAGACATCAGTGAAGATGTTTATTTTGAAATAATCCGGAAAAAAACAGCTTCCCTGCTGGCTTCCTGTTTTGCCACGGGAGCATTGTCCACCATTCAGGACAGGAAACAAATAGAAAAATTATGGCAGGTGGGTGAATTCACAGGCATTGCTTTTCAGATTATGGATGACTTACTGGATTTTAAAAAAGCATCTGTAACAGGAAAACCATCCGGGGTCGACATCAAAGAGAAAAAGATCACACTGCCATTGATTTATTTAATGAACAACTCCAATTCAGCTGAAAAAAAGAAAATCATCCAAACCATAAAACAACGGAACCAGGATACACAAAAAGTGGAAGCCCTGATTCAACAGGTGAGAGATGCGGGTGGAATGGAATATTCCCGTAAAAAAATGATGGAATTTAAAGACAAAGCCATTACCCTGTTGCATGAATTTCCTGATAACGAAGCCCGTCAGGCACTGGAACAGATCATTGATTTTACTATTAGCCGGAAAAACTGATCAGGAAGAAATTGAACAAAAGGATATCCAAAAATCAGTTTTCAGGCATCTATTCAACCACCACTTTTCGGGAAATAGTCCCTTTCACATCAGAAGCATGCCCGATGTATATTTTGACAAAATAAATCCCTTTTGGTAAGGACCTGCTAACCGTAACTTTTCTGCTGTCATAAATTTGGCTGAAGACATTTTTCCCATTTTGGCTGATAATGTCAACGCGATAAATGTTTTTTTCGGCTTCAATGGTAAATAAACCTGCATTAGGGTTAGGGAAAATCTTTATTTTTCCCAAAGCTTTATTGTTGCGAATCCCTGTACATTCAACACGATAAACCTTGACACTGCCATTGGCGACTAACCCGCCATCATAAACAGAAACACTATATGTAACTGAATCCGAGCCGGGTTTGACAATGGGGTTTTGCTTATCCGAATAAAAACCAAGAGGATTGGAACTCCAACTGAAAACATATTTTCCGTTTCCCCCGCTTGGTATCGCATGCAACCGGGTCGTATCTCCCGAACAAACCGTAGTGCGGTTGGCGGTCACCTGAACGCTTAATAAATCCTGTGCCTGAATATAATTTGTTTTGGTTTTGGTATAAGAAGTATCCTGATCATAAACGGTCAATGTGACAGAATAATAACCAACTTTATTAAAAACAACTTTTGGGTTTTGGGTAGTATCATTTCCAACCACAAAAGAAAAGGTATTGGGTGAAATTTTCCATTTCCAGCCCGTGGCATGAACGGGCGACAAATCAGTAAAAGAAACGGTATCTCCCACAAAGGGGTTAAGGTTGTCCGCTTCAAAAAGAGCCTGTTTGATGTATGCAAGATGGCCGGTAAAAAGGGAAGATGCCCATAAACCCCGGCCGTAGGTGGCAGCAAATAAGGTTGCACCTGCCTTATTATTATATTGAATTTTCAGGTCGTTAACGATCACGTGGGGCAAATGGGCCGTAAAAGGCACCCAGCGCGAGAGCCCCTGTTTCACAAAAACCCCCATATCTGTGCCTGCATATAATTCGGTAGTATCTTTTTTCAGCGTGTCCTGTACAATACAATCAATAGGAATAGCCGGTAAACCGGTAGAAACATTTTCCCAGCTTTCACCTCCATCAGTTGTTTTAAAAACCCCTGGATCATTAAATCCCCCGAATGTAACCCATACTGTTTTCGGGTCGTTGTTTTTAACTGTGATGTAAGTGATACTGGCTTGTTTAACCGGCAGATTAGCTGTAATGTTTTTCCATGTATTGCCACCATCGGTCGATTTATAAATGATAGAATAAGTAGCGGCATAGATATAATTGGTATTGGATGGGGCAACAGCCAGTGAACGCAACGGTTTACCATCCCAGTGACTTATCTTTTTCCAATGATCCCCCTGATCGGTTGATTTAAAGACGTCCTCGTAACCGATATACAATGTTTTGTGATTCTTTGGGTCAATGAGGTAAGGGGTTACCCAGGCACCTTTTCCTGAAAGACCGCCGGAAATATCTTTGGAATGCTTCCAATGGTCTGTAGTTCTTTCAATATCACCGTTGGGCGATTCTCCATATTGCGTGTTTACATCGGTATAATCAATTTGGCAATCCATCCCGTCTCCCCCCATCACATCATGCCATTTTGCAGAAGAAAGCAGTTTGGTACCGTTATCCTGAAGGCCGGTGATTACCTCATCACTCACGGTAGCAGAAGTACTTAAACGATATATTTGACTTATGGCCATACCATTGGTAAGGTCTGTCCAGTGAACACCGTCTTTCGATTTGTAAATACCCCCGTCATTACATTCAAACAGTGCGTTCGTCCCCGGCTGGAATGCCATGAAATGTTTATCAGCATGAACAATTTCATTTTTACCGCCACACGTGCTCGACCAGTGGTTGGCCAGATGCCAGGTTTTCCCACCATCGTTTGAAGTCCAGTTGTTTACCCCGCCAACGTAAATTTTATTGGCGTTGAGTGGATCTGCCACCAAAACCAAATCATACCAGCCCTGGCCCTTTTTGTCAGTTCCGGTACAATTCCAGCCCAGCAGGTTAATGGTGTCCTGAACAACGTGAAACGTATGGCCGGCATCACGTGAACGGTATACACCGTACAAACCATTATCAGGGGCAACGATGATGCCGTACACAACATTGGCACTGTCAGCACTTACAGCAATAGCAACCCTGCCTGCATTATCGGATGATTTATCCACAACCTGTGTCCAGCTGTCGCCGGCATCGGTACTATAAAAAATGCCGCCCCAGGAATCACCACCGTACATGTTGGTATCGGAACCCGGTTGAAATGCGATTGATCTGAAATGGTGGTCATCAATACGCTGAAAAGTGTTCCCGCCATCTGTTGTTTTAAAAAGTCCTTTGTTGGTGGCAACATACAAAGTGTTGTCGTTATCAGGATCTTTAAGGATTTGGTAAACCATGGCATATTTATCAAGAGGCCAGCTCAAGCCTGTTTTATGCCAGGTTTTTCCCCCGTCAACAGATTTCAAGACACCTACTGAATAGGTATCCCAATGGTCTTTATCCCCGGTACCGAGATAGACAATATCCCGGCCGCCATGGTTCTCTACCACAATACTGGCTACACCTAAGGACATGTTTAAATCCCCGAGAGGGGTCCATGTTTGCCCTAAATCAGTTGTTTTCCAAATACCCCCGGAAGCTGTTCCTACATAAAGCGTATTGGTATCCACGGGACTGAAAGCAACACAATTTACACGGCCAAGCCCGGCATATCCGCCCCTCGATTGTATGGGCCCCCTGCTAACCCAGGCCCCGACAGTATCTGCCTGTATTGACTCGGGTTGTTCTGACATATATTTTTTATAAACATCCCAGGCCGTTGTTTTGGGAAAGGTTTCTGTTCCGGGCGTAACACGTGTTTCCCAATACCACTCCCACCTTTTGAACTTTTCATAGTTTTCATCATGTATCTCATCCTCAACCTTTTTTTCTGCCATTGTCTCCTTCAACTGATACCGGATCCAGTATTTGGCAAAAGCCTGTTGGTAATCTTTCAGTGTAAGGGTGTGTTCTTTCACTTTGTTTTGCGGCAAAAAACGCTGCCACTCCTGTGCATGGGAATAAGGCAGGAAACCAGCCAAAAGAAAAACCAGAAGGAAAACTTTTTTTGAGGGAAAAAGTTTTTTCATAATCTCATAATTTTATTTTAGACAAAATATGCAAATCATCCGGATAAAAGGAATCCATACCCATTCCCTGCTATCAGATATTTTTACAAACTTAGAAAAAAGAAAGCAGTCAGCCGGAATCATCACAAAAAATTTTTCCATAAACCCCAAAAAAAGAATTTTAATACGGCAAAAGGGGTTTCCGGAATTCCATTAAATTTGCAAAAAAGGAAAAATTGAAAAAAATTCTCATTATACGTTTTAGTTCCATTGGTGACATAGTGCTGACAACCCCCGTTGTGAGGGCATTAAAAACGCAACAGGATTGTGAACTCCATTTCCTGACCAAAGAAAAATTCAGTATAGTACTGGGTGCCAGTCCTTACATTGATAAAATACACACCTTTCACGACAAGCTGGAGGAAGTGATTCCCGCCCTTCGTAAAGAAGCATTTGATTTTGTGGTAGACCTGCATAAAAATATCCGCTCGTTTCAAATTAAAAGGGCTTTAAAAAGGCCATCGGCTTCTTTTCCTAAAGCCAACACGGAAAAATGGCTGATGGTACGGTTTAAAATAAATCATTTGCCCAAAGAGCACCTTGTCGACCGTTATTTTCAGGCTGTTCAATCCCTCGGGGTGAAAAATGACGGAAAGGGACTGGATTATTTTATCCCGGAGAAGGACTTTGTTGATTTAGAACAGTATCCTTTGCTGAAAAAAAAGCCTTTTGTGGCTTTTGTCATTGGAGGCAGACATTTTACCAAAATATTTCCTGCCGCCAAAGCGGCTTCGGTCATCAGCAGATTAAAACAACCGGTAGTATTGCTTGGCGGAAAAGAAGACCATGAAGCCGGGGAAGAAATCAAAAGGTTGTGTTCGCACGAACAGGTCTTAAACGCTTGTGGGAAACTCAACCTGCACCAATCTTCATCCCTGCTCCGGCAATCCGGCCTGGTGATCACCAACGATACGGGTTTAATGCATATTGCTGCTGCGTTTAAAAAACCTATTATCAGTATCTGGGGAAATACGATCCCGGAATTTGGCATGTATCCTTACGAGCCCGGTGAGGAGAACAAAGTAGTAATCTCACAGGTGAAAAACCTCAAATGCCGTCCGTGCACCAAGATAGGTTACAGCAAATGTCCAAAGAAACATTTCAGATGCATGATCGACCAGGATGAAGATTTTATTGTCCGCGAAGCCGAAAGACTGCTGGCATTATAGTCTCATAAAATTCAATCATTCACATGCCGGCTGTCCATAACCTGCACCGCTTTTAAGAAAATAGGGTCAATCTTATGATAAATGGGGAAAAAGCCTTTTTCACCCAAAATATTTCTTGCAACATACGCCTTAAAAAGTATTTTGATTTTATTTTCGGATAAATTTACCTTTCGCTGACTTTGGGTAATACCTTTTGATTTGGCATAAGCCACCAAATCACGGTATTCTTTATCAGACATACGGAACCCTTTGTTGAAACTTTTAAACGTTTTAAATCTTTCCAGTTGCTTTCTGTGATTGTCAGTATAATTAAAAGCAAACTGATAAATTAAACCTTTATTGGCCAGAATATTATAAAATGAATGAAGTGTGTCTACAGCAAGCGGGACAAAAATGTCGGGCATGATGCCCCCGCCGCCGTAAACCACTTTACCATCAGGTGTAACAAACCGCAGTTTCTTATTAAATTTAATACTGTCGGGGTGTTGCATTTCCCCATCGAGATAACGGCGATAAGCTTCGGCATAATACGCCTTAAAATCATCTTTTTTGTATGGTTTCTGAATACAACGTCCGGTTGGAGTGTAATAGCGGGCAACGGTCAGCCGCAAGGCCGAACCGTCGGGAAACCTTATTTGTTCCTGTACCAGTCCTTTGCCAAACGACCGACGGCCAATCACCACACCAATGTCATTGTCTTGCAATGCTCCTGTAACTATTTCGGCTGCCGAAGCGGTCCCTTCATTGATCAATACAGCCACATCAGTATGCTTCAGTTGGCCACTGCTGGTCGAGTAAGCGATCCTTTTGGGTTGATGAAGCCCTTTGGTGAAAACGATAATCTTCCCTTTGGGAAGAAATTCGTCGGCCACCCTGATGGCCGCTTCGAGATAACCTCCGGGATTGTCCCGCAAATCCAGGATCAGTTTTTTCATACCTTCTTTTTTGAGTTTGCGCACAGCCTTGTCAAACTCTTCGTAAGTAGTGGCAGAAAATTTATTCAATTTGATATAGCCCAGTTGTTTGTTCACCATGTAAGCAATGTCAAGGCTTTTTATGGGAATAACCGCCCGCGTAATGGTAAAATGTAACAATTTGGGAACCCCGCGCCGGTAAATGGTCACGTGGACTTTTGTGCCTTTTTTACCTTTCAGCTTGTGCATGGCCATTTCATTGGTGAGGTGTACTTTAGGGCCGCAAAATGTTGTATCGTTTACTTTCACAATGCGGTCTCCGGCCATGAGCCCCACTTTTTGGGAAGGCCCGCCCGGAATGGTATTGACGACCATAATCGTATCCCTGTCAATACTAAAACTGATACCTATTCCCTGAAAACTACCCCGTAACGGGTCATTGAGTGCGTTGAATTCAGCAGCAGTAATGTATTCCGAATGTGGGTCCAGATCGTTCATCATGCCCCTTATGGCATCAGTTTCAAGATGGGTTTGGTTTACGGAATCTACATAATTGTTTTCCACATAACGGATTACCTCATCAACTTTGTTGTAAACGGGCCTGCTGCCAGTTAAAAACGAAACTGCCTTGTTGTGCCGCGCCGTACCCTGTAATAAATATCCGAGAATAATTCCGGAAATGAGTACCAGCGCAAAAGCTATGGGCAGATAAACACGATAATTTCTTTGCCTTTTGGTCATGACCAGTAATTTTGTAGAAGATGCAAATATAATAATAGATAAACCACCACAGGCCATTTGCTTTTTATCTTTTAGGAAAATTTAACCCTCATTCATTAAAAAACATCCTGTATAATTGAAAAAACAGAAATTCTTCCCAAAAGTGTTGAGCGATATTGTTTATTTTTGTTTTGAAGAGATCAAATAAGACAAACCTATGAAACGTGAAGAGGACAGAAACAGGGTTTGCCCGGTGGAAAGAGCCGGAGCATTAGACACCCGGTACAGAAAATTGATACAATCGCCCAAACGAATTTTAAAGCCATATGTGAAGCCCGGAATGCTGGCAGTGGACCTCGGATGCGGCCCCGGGGTTTATACCCTGGAAATGGCCAGGAGGGTTGGTGAGAAGGGAACGGTGATTGCCGCTGATATACAGGATGGAATGTTGAAGATTATTGAAGGCAAAATTCAAAATTCACCCCTGGAAAAGATCATAAAACTCCATAAAACGACTGCCGAAAGCCTCCGTTTATCCGTTCAGGCTGACTTTGTCCTGGCTTTTTATGTCCTACATGAAATTCCCGGCAAGGAAAATCTTTATAATGAACTGTACACACTGCTGAAACCCGGAGGGAAAATATTGATTATTGAACCCAGGGGACATGTTAAAAAACAAGAATTCAAAGACATGGTTTCTAAACTGGAATTGCTGGGATTGTACCAGGTTAAATGCGCTAAGGTGCTTTTTGCTTATACGGTTTTATTACAAAAACCAGAATAATTTTTTGCTATAGGACCAACATTGAAACACCAGAGGGAGTTAAACAGGAAAACGATTGTTGACTCATTCTTTTTTAGAGGATTTTGCCAGCCAGATCATCCCCAATAAAGCGGCAATAACAGAAGCAGTCATAATTCCCACTTTGGCAATTTGCCTGAAAGCTGCTTCGTTAAAAGCCAACTCGGAAATAAAGATGGACATTGTAAATCCAATACCTGCTAACAAAGCTACCCCGTAAATCTGATTCCAGCTTACCCCTTCGGGCAGGATAGCCAGTTTAAGTTTAACCATAATCCTGGAAAACAGTGAAATACCAATAAATTTCCCCAATACCAGGCCCAATATAATCGCCATGGCGATGGGATGTAAGATCAGGTCGAAAATTTTTCCTTCCACATGTACACCGGCATTGGCAAGGGCAAAAACAGGAAGGATAAAATAGGTTGTGACAGGATGCAGAAAGTGCTCCAGCTTCTGCAAAGGTGTTTGGGCATCATCATTAACTTTATCAATGTTTTCAATCACGTGTGCCTGTTCTTTGGAAAGTAACGGATTATTATTCGGGTTGACTTCCCTGAACTTCCGTAGTAAATTTTCCAGCCGGGAAATGTATGTCCTTTCATCGATCCTGGTCCGGGCCGGAATAGTCAATGCAATGAGCACGCCGGCAATAGTGGCATGAACGCCCGAAAAAAGAAACGAAAGCCATACACCCGAAAACCCCACAACAGCATAAAAAAGGGCACGTCTGATCCCCGCATAATTAGCAACAATCAGTACAACCATAAAAACAGCGGCAGTAACAAGCTCTTTAAAATCAATAGCTTTGGTATAGAAAATGGCAATCACAAGGATAGCACCCAAATCATCGGCAATAGCAAGCGCTGTCAAAAAAATCTTTAGTTGGATATTGACCCTTTTTCCCAACATGGCCAGAAGGCCAAGGGCAAAGGCTATGTCGGTAGCCATAGGAACGCCCCAGCCATGCATCAGTTCAGGTTTGTTTATCAAAACAAGTGAATAAACCACAACAGGAACAAGCATGCCGCCAAGAGCTGCCACAATGGGCAGCGATGCCTTTTTTATAGTAGAGAGCTCACCGCCAATAATTTCCCTTTTTATTTCCAGGCCTACGGTAAAAAAGAACAATGCCATCAAACCATCATTAATCCAATGATGCAGAGAACCAATGAGTTGAAAGTTTCCCCATGTGAAACCAACTTTTAAATTATACCAGAAATACTGATAAGAAGAATAGTAAGAAGAGTTGGCCCAAAACAGGGCAACAATCGTTGCAAGAATTAACAATAACCCACCGGCAGTTTCCTGGTGAATGAACCTGGAAATACCATAATGGCTCACGGGCTTATTTTTCATAAATCGGTTGTTTGTCATGAACAGCCTGCTAAAATAATAAATATCGCTAAGCTATACAGTGAGAGTATAAGGTTATACGCAACACAAAGCATAAAAGACCTCTGAATTCATTATAACCAAAAATAAACGGAGGTTAAAAATCAACGAAAAAAAGGTTTGCAACATGGCCGAAACCGATGAAAACACAAACAAGTCAATTTATTATCAAAACCTTATCTGCAAATCGAGGCAAATCCCTATTTTTGCCCCAAATTGTTGACAGGCGATGAAGAATTTTGTTGAAGAATTACGCTGGCGTGGCATGATTCACGATGTTATGCCGGGGACCGAAGAATATATGAACAAACACCTTACCTCGGGTTATGTCGGTATTGACCCCACATCAGACTCGTTGCACATAGGTCATTTGGTAGGGATTATGATGCTGAAACATTTGCAGTTGGCCGGTCACCGTCCCATTGCACTGGTGGGAGGAGCCACGGGCATGATCGGAGACCCTTCGGGTAAATCGCAGGAAAGGAACCTGTTGGACGAAGCAACCCTGCGGAAAAATGAAAACGGTATTAAAAAACAACTCGCTAAGTTTCTTGATTTTGAAAGCAATACAGAAAACAGAGCGTTGTTGGTGAACAATTACGACTGGATGAAAAATTTCACTTTCCTGGAATTTATCCGCGACATCGGCAAACACCTTACCGTGAATTATATGATGGCCAAAGATTCTGTGAAAAAACGTATCGGGGCCGACAGTAAATCAGGTATGTCATTCACTGAATTTTCTTATCAACTGGTGCAGGGTTACGATTTTTTATATCTCTATGAACACGAAAACTGTAAACTTCAAATGGGGGGTGCCGACCAATGGGGCAATATTACAACGGGCACTGAATTGATCCGCAGGAAACTGGGGCACGAAAACGAAGCTTTTGCCCTGACCTGCCCGCTGATTACCAAAGCCGATGGTGGTAAGTTCGGAAAAACTGAAAGCGGGAACATCTGGCTTGATCCCGAACGTACCAGCCCTTATGAATTTTATCAGTTCTGGCTGAACGTTTCTGATGAGGATGCTGAAAAATACATCAAAATTTTTACACTGTTTTCACGGGAAGAAATCAGACAGCTTGTGGAAGAACACAAAAAAGCACCACATCTCAGGCTTTTGCAAAAAACACTGGCCAAAGATATCACTGTTCGGGTTCATTCGGAAAAAAATTATATTGCAGCTGCAGAAGCCTCTCAAATACTTTTTGGCAAAGGCACCACCGAAACCCTGAAAAAACTGGAAGAACATTTGTTGTTGGATATTTTCAAAGGGGTACCCCAACCCGTAGTACAACGTTCGCAGCTTGAAACCGGTATGGGTATATTAGATTTTCTTGCCGCCAAAACAGGGATTTTTAAATCCAATGGCGAAGCCCGCCGCATGTTGAAAGACCGGGCGGTGATGATCAACAAAAAGAAAATTGACGAAAATTATCAATTGAGCTCAGGTGATTTGCTGAAAGGCAAATACATACTGGTACAGAAAGGGAAAAAGAATTACTTTCTGGTAAAAATTGTCTGAAACGAATTTTATCCGTTTTAGCCTTCATCTGCCAGCTGTCTGAAAAAAGTTTTCATTTTCATGGCAAGAATAATCAGGATAATGCCCACAACAATAGCGAGGATTCCTGTCAGTACCAGAAAAAATACTGCTGCCTTAAAAGGATTGAAAAACAAAACAATTCCAAAAATAAGGCTCAGGCCGCCGTTGATCAACAAAGTATTTTTTCCTTTAAGTTCTGGTTTTACTTTGAACGCAAAATAAAACTGGACAATTCCTATCAAAACAGCCCAGCTGCCAATAATGATAACAAACACTTTCAGGGACTGCCGGGTGTAAAATGTCAGTAAAAGACCGACGATAAGCAGTAAAATGGCTTCGGCAAGGTCGGTACCGTAATGCATGCCATTTCGATAATTGGAAATAACCCCTACCAGCATGGCGATTCCGAGTAACAAAATAATAACGCCGAAATATATTACAATGGTTATAAGCGTTGGTTTGGGTACAAAAATAGCTAAAACCCCAAAAATAACAGCAATGATTCCATTCGCCGCCAACATAGCCCACTTTTGGGAAATATCTGTTTTCATAAAGATAATATTTGTGTAAAAATAATAAAATTATGAAGGACAACCCCTTGTTTTTAATTAATTTTTATACGGAATAAACAAATAAAAAAGCGAAGAAAAAATTTAAGTTCTGTTGTGAATTTTGTTGTTAACTAATTAACTATAAATCATTTATTTAAATTAAAAATAAATAAGAGCTTATCATATATGGTAACAGGCATTTTCGTTTGTTTTTCTCTATTTTTGCGCCATCTTTAAAAGGTGATAAACACTAAAAGTATATAATATGAATTTGTCAGTCAGTTATTTAGGCTTGAACCTTAAATCTCCGATAGTGGTGGGTAGTTCCAGTCTGACGGCTTCAGTTGCCAACCTGAAAAAAATCGAAAACAGCGGTGCCGGGGCTGTGGTTTTAAAATCCATTTTCGAAGAAGAAATTTATAACGAGTACCGGAGTATTCTGGAGAAAGAAAAAGACCAGGAGTTTCCGGATGTACGTTTTTTGGATTACTACGATTATAAAATTAAAGATGACAACATCAAAAAGTACCTGAACCTGATTCGGGAAGCCAAAAAAGAGGTGTCCATCCCGGTAATTGCCAGCATCAACTGTGTTAGTTCATGGGAATGGAGCTTTTTTGCCAAAAAAATTGAAGAAGCAGGTGCCGATGCTATTGAAATTAATCTTTTCATTCTTCCTTCTGACTTTTCCAAAAATTGTACAGATATTGAAAGTACCTATCTGAAAATTCTCGGGAAAATCAAAGAGACCGTTTCCATTCCGGTGGCTGCCAAGCTGAGTTATTATTTTGCCGACCTCGCCTCTTTTGTTAAACGGGTGTCGGAAAGCGGTGTGGATGGTGTAGTGTTGTTCAACCGTTTCTTCCACCCCGATTTTGATATTGATACTTTTAAAGTAATCCCTTCCAACGTGCTGAGCCGTTCTTCCGACCTGGCCATTTCATTACGTTGGATGTCGATTTTGTCAGGACGCATGAGTTGTGATCTGATTGCTTCCACCGGTGTACATGATGGCGCTTCGGTCATCAAGGAAATACTTGCAGGGGCCAATGCCGTTCAGGTAGTTTCGTCCCTTTATAAAAACGGCATCGAATACATTTCGGATATGCTGCAGGATGTAAAAGCCTGGATGGAAAAACATGGTTTTGAAAACCTGGATGATTTCAGGGGCAAAATGAGCCAGGAAAACAGCCCGAATCCTGCTGAATATGAAAGGGTTCAGTTTATGAAATACTTCGAGGGCAAAAAATATGATTTAGGATAAATCCTTAAAATTTAGCTTTATGCAAAGTTTAACGTTTAATCAGAAACTGGGACGGTTTATTCTCAACTGGGTTTTTCTGTTCCTGGTGTGGCTTATGTTCACCAGTACCTTTTTCTGGCAGGAAGTAATAATAGGTGCTGCAGTTTCCATGCTGCTTTCGCTGGCAAGTATCCGGCTTTTTACCTGTTGTACACTTTCCATTTTAAATCCGGTGAAGATTTTTTGGATGATCTGGTACTTTTTTGTTTTTATCAAAGCACTCATCGTTGCCAATTTTGATGTGGCACGGCGGGTAATCACCCCTTCGCTGCCCATTAATCCCGGTATTGTAAAATTTAAAACAAAATTGACCACCAATTATTCCAAAATGGTTTTAGCCAACAGTATTACACTTACTCCCGGTACTTTATCTGTAGATGTGATAGGCGATACTTTTTATATTCACTGGATTGATGTAGAGACGACTGATCCGGAGGAGGCTTTTAAAATTATTGCAGAACCTTTTGAAAAAGTACTGTTAAAAATCTTTTAATTATGATCTATGTAATTTATTATGCTTTTATAATGATGGCTTTGGGTATGATCTTCTCGGCCATCAGGTTTGTAAAAGGGCCCACAGCTGCTGATCGTACTATTGCAATGGATACACTGACAACCATTGGTGTTGCAGCATTGGTGTTATTGGGATATATGTTTCATCGTTTTATTTATGTTGACGTGGCACTGGTATATGCTGTTCTTGGATTTATTGGTGTTATTGTCATCGCCAGATATTTGGAGGGCGCTTTATGAGTATTCTGGAGATTATCGGCGGTATTTTACTGGTAATAGGCAGTTCGTTTTTGTTTCTCGGTGGCTTGGGCATTTTCCGCATGCCCGACATATACAACCGCCTTCAGGCCGGAACAAAAGCCACGACCCTCGGTGGGATGAGCCTGGTGTTGGGCGTGGGTTTCCTGGAAACCGACTGGATATGGAAATCTTTGATCATTATTATTTTCATTGCCTATTCGAACCCTATCAGCTCCCATGCGCTGGCCAGGGCAAGTTACCACAGGGGACATTACCCTTACATTAAAAGCAAAGAAAAAGAAAAAATGGACGCTTACCGGGAAGTCGTCCCCCACACTAAAAAAGAAGAAAAGGAGGACAAAGCATGATCTATTTCATTTTAATATCCGTTTTACTTCTGTTAATGATTGCTGCCTCGGTGTATTCTATTATACAAAAGGATTTGCTGTATGCAGTTTTGGCAACAGGCATAATCAGTTTGATACTTTCCATTTTGTATTATTTGCTCCAGGCACCCGATGTGGCGTTGACCGAAGCTGCTATTGGCGTAGCATTGACAACTATCATTTTTGTCATTACCATACGCAATACCGTACGCATGGAAGATGAATCTGATAAGAAAGAAAAATTTAAATCTGCTGTGAAATGAAAAAAGTTTTAGTCATACTTTTACTGGCAACCCTGGGCTATTATGTTGCCGGGACATATTTTGATATTGGTTTTGGCCAGCCCCATTTCATCAAAGGATTACTACCAGTTAAAGACATCTATCTGGCACAGACCGTTAAATCACTGAAAGTTTCCAATGCAGTAACCAGTATTGTAGTGAACTTCAGGGGATTTGATACCCTGGGAGAAGTAACTGTCCTTTTTCTCGCTGTTACCGCTTTGGGCAGTATACTTTATAAAAAAATGAATGTATTAGGAGAACGTTCGGTTTTGTTTTCCTCAAGTAGTATTGTAACTTCGGGTTCAAAACTATTATTCCCGGCCATTATTTTACTGGGTTTTTATGTATTCATTCACGGGCACCTGTCACCTGGCGGAGGTTTTCAGGGAGGGGTAATTATTGCTTCCGGTTTCCTGTTGATGTTGCTGGCTTATGAAAATTATTCGGTAAGCCATACAGCGCTTTCGGTTGTTGAATCCCTTGCCGGTATTACATTTGCCGGTGTCGGGCTGTTGGGATTTATGCATGGGGGGACTTTTCTTCAGAATTTTCTTCCCACCGGGGTTTTGAACCACCTGTTTAGTGGTGGCATTATACCCATTATCTATATTGCCGTGGGCTTCAAAGTAGGAGCCGAGCTTACCGGTGTTATTTATACTGTTTTACACGAAAAAGGGGAAAGCAATGGATAATACATTATTTGGTTATTTGAATTATGCTGTTTATGGAACAGCTGTCCTTGTGATACTGATAGGCCTGTATGGCACAATGGTCAAAAAATCGTTGTTGAAGGTTGTTATTGGACTTTCAGTGTCAGATTCCGGTTTAAACCTTTTGATTGTGGCCATTGGATATTATAAAGGAGGAACGGCCCCCATTTTTTCACCAGGATTTTTAGAGAACTTTAAATCTGTCAGTAAAATGGTGGATCCCGTTCCCCAGGCATTGGTGCTTACGGCCATTGTGATCGGTTTTGGTGTCACAGCTGTTGCCCTTGCCCTGGTTATCAGATTATACAGACATCATGGTACTTTAAATATTGACGAAATAAAGAATTTAAAATGGTAGGAACTCCGGTATTATTTATAGCAATTCCCCTTCTGGCGGCTTTTTTGATTCCGCTCCTCGGGATGATATGGAAAGAACTGGTCAGGATTGTACCGGGACTGGTACTCACTTATTTGTTGATATTGGCAGTTAACCTGTTGGTCCATGTTTTGGCCCACGGCCCTGTTGTGGAAGTCATTGCCGGCTGGGTTCCACCTATTGGCATTAACCTTGTGTTCAGTGTGTTCTCCGGCTTTCTGGTTACCCTGATGATCTTCCTTGGATTACTGGTATGGGCTTACAGTTACCGGTTCAAGAGAAACGTAGATTATGAACCTGCCCTGAAATATTTCCTGATGCTGATGATGCTGATTACCGGTTCAGTAGGCATTGTGCTGACGGGCGATATTTTTAATATGTTTGTTTTTATAGAAATTACCAGCATTTCGGGTTACGGGCTGACCGCTTTTTACAAAGGTCGTGATAGCGCCGAAGCATCTTTTAAATATGTTTTGCTTGGTTCTGTGGCTTCAACTTTTCTTTTGTTGGCCATTATGATTATTTATTCCCAACTCGGCACACTAAACATGGCCGATATTGCGAATAAAATTCACCTGATGAACCCAACACTGAAAATTGTATCGTATATCTTTTTTGTTACGGCACTGGGCATAGAAGCTGAAATTTTCCCGCTGAACGGATGGGCACCGGACGCATATGCGGAAGCCCCCGGTCCTGTAGGGGCTGCTTTTGCAGGCATTGTGGTGAAAGCCTCCGTGTATGCCATAATTCGTTATACTTTCACCATCTTTGATCTTTCGGGGGCTTTTAATTTCCTGATTATTATCGGTATGATAACCCTGATTGTGGCCGAAACAGCGGCCATTCGCCAGGAAAAGCTCAAACGAATGCTGGCATATTCGAGTATTGGTCAAATGGGACTGGTACTGGTAGCTTTTGGGTTTGGAACCGAAGAAGGTGTTTTTGCCGCACTGTTTCTTATGCTCAACCATGCGATTATTAAATCCCTGCTTTTCTTCTCAGGAAGTTACCTGGTTTATAATTCTAAATGTAAATATATTAAAGAGGTCAACGGCATGTCAAAATTTCTGCCGGTTACTTCCCTTTTGTTTGCCCTGGGCGCTTTTGCCATTGTCGGCCTGCCGCCTTTCGCCGGTTTCTGGAGCAAGCTGTCGGTAATGACGGCTGCTGCTGACAGTAACATGATATTGATCATGGTTTTGGTACTTATGGTAAGTGTGGTCGAGCTGGTGTATTATCTGCGGGTAGTCAACCGGATTTACTTCTTTAAAAAAGAGACGGCTATTGAACCCAAAAAGCCTACTTTCAATGCTTTGGTTGTTATGATCGTCCTGGGGGTTATTATCCTTGCCATTGGTTTCTACCCAGATGTGGTTACCGGTGTGTTACACAAAGCTTCTGCCAGCCTGATGGACAAAAGTCAATACATTCATCATGTTTTATCATTAAGACAGTAAATCTATAAGCGAATAATATTATGGAAATGATACATATAATATTTTTAATCTTTCTCGGTGGTGCAGTGCTGACCTACTTTTCCGGAAAAATAAGCAAAGTGCTTCAGGATATCTTTTTCCTGGCTTCGGTGCTGGTTCCTGCCTATTTGTTTTTTGCTTATGTGGGAGCAGGACGGGAAGCCACCCTTTCGCTGGGAGGAATAACACTGATATGGGGCGTAAACCATTTCAGCTGGCTCTTTTCGCTCATTGTCCTCGGCCTGGGTTCCATGGCTGCCATTTATGCCATTGGTTATATGAAAGGCAAAAAACGCAAAGGTTATTTTTACTTCAATTTTATCCTTAGCATTATGGCCATGATGGGCATTTTGCTGAGCATTGATCTGATTTCCTTCTTTATCTTTTGGGAAATCATGACCTGGAGCTCATACCTGGTTACCATTTACAACGGACATGATATACAGCGTATCGGCATAAAGTATTTTGTTTTTAGTGCTATTGGGGCTTATGCCATGTTGATGGCGATAGTTATTGTCCATCACCTTACCGGCTCCTTCCTGATGAGCAGCATGATAAATTTCTATCCCAACATGAGCCTGTCCATGCAAATATGGATTCCTGTTATGTTCCTGTTGGCCTTTGGGGTAAAAGCAGCCATGATGCCGCTGCACGTCTGGGCCCCGGATGCATACAGCAACGCACCCATGGCTTATACCAGTATTTTTTCAGGTGCCCTCTCAAAAATGGGTATTTACGGAATGGTCATCGTGCTGGTTACCATGATTAACCAGATTCCACAAGGTTTTTGGTTTCGTGAAGTAATTGCCTGGCTGGGCGGTATTACTGCCGCTATTGGTACGCTTTGGGCCATTAAACAGGACGATGCCAAAAAATTGCTGGCTTATTCTTCCGTTGCACAATTAGGATATATCATTACCGGTATTGCCATTGGTACCGAACTGGGCATGTTGGCCGGCTTGTTTCTCGCCGTGATGCATGCATTGTTTAAAGGAACTTTATTCATGGTTACCGGTGCTATTGAAAAACAGACCGGAACAACTAATTTCAATGAAGTTACCGGACTTATCCGGAAAATGCCATGGACTTTTATAGCAGCTTTGCTTTCCATCATTGCCCTGGCCGGCATTCCCCCATTAGGCGGTTTTGTGGGTAAATGGATGCTATATGAATCGTTGATTACCAGCAACCATTATTTACTGGTGATTGTCATTTTCTTCTCCAGTACGGCGGCATTTCTGTATTGTTACAAGTTTTTGTTCGGCTTTTTCCTCGGACAGGAAGAAAAAGAGTGGGCCCACGTAAAAGAAGCCCCGGCTGTGATGGTGGTTCCCATGCTGATTATGGCTGTTATGATGTTTGTGCTGGGTACTTTTCCCGGAATTATCCTGAAACCTATCAACAGCGGCCTTATGGATCTTGGATTTGTCGACTCGTTTAAACATCTTTGGGAATCCTCCGTTATTTTAAATGTCTGGGGCAATCACGTGGTACTTCAGCCGATTTTATACTGGATCATTGGCATTTTTGTCTTTTTCATGATTTTCCTCACATGGAAAGGGTTTAAAACCACACGTTATGTTTCCACCAAAGATATCAGCTCATCCGGTGAAGTACCGGCAGACGATGAAAACCTGACTTTTTCAGTTGGTTTTATGCAACCTTTTATGAGGGCTGTGGCACCGGCTATGCGACGGCAGATTGACAAATACTACAACGGTATTGCCGACGGATTGGAATCGCTGTTTGAATTTATACGAAGGATATATACCGGTAACGGACAAACCTATACAATATATGTAATTGTTTTTGTTGTAATTGTATTATTATTTAAGAACATCTTGTTCTAAAAAAATAGATTAATGGAAAAAGTATTATTGGATATTTTAGGTGCTATTGTTACCTTTCTGGTGGCTTTTGTTGTTGGGATGACCTATGGCGGGCTTAACCGTAAAATCACCGCCCGTGTTCAAAACCGAAAAGGGCCGCCCTGGTATCAGAATTTCATTGATGCCTATAAACTAAGCTCTAAAAAATCAGCCATACATCATGGTGTTATGCATCATTTGGGGCCGGCTTTCTTGATGGTTACTTCAGTTATGACCCTTCTGATAGTCCCCGTTTTATCTCATAACAATTGGTTTCCAAACCTGAACTTTCAGGGCGACTTGATTTTTTTGCTTTATATCATGACATTCGGACCTTTGGGAATGGCATTGGGAGCAGGCCAGACAGGCAATCCCAACTCGGCTATCGGGGTTACCCGTGGATTAAGTATGATGGTCGGGTTTGAAATTCCGTGGGTTTTGGCTTTGGTTGCCCTCATGATTCAATATCATACAACCTCTATTACGGGATTAATGGCAGTACAGGCCCACAGCGGCACCTGGCTCATGTTTTCGTCTCCGTTTGCTTTTATTGCTGCCGTGATGGCATTATTCGGTATGTTTCGGTATTCCCCGTTTGATATTGTGGGGGCACCCACCGAGCTGGCTTCCGGCCCTATTGCCGAAACCGGAGGAAAATATCTTTTTGTCATGATGTCTTCCGGTTCCGTATTTACTTTTGCCAAACTGACCCTTTATGTTGATTTGTTCCTGGGCGGGGCCGATAATCTTTTTATCCTGATCATCAAAACTTTTGCCCTTTACCTGATCCCCCTGCTCTATAGTTTGGTAAGCCCACGCTACAGGACAGAACAAGCCATTCGCTGGTTTTGGGGATGGCCCAGCTTTTTCGGCCTGTTGGCTATTTTACAAGCTATAATCTTTTAATGAATTAAGAAAATGGTAAACGATAAGAATTCTCAAAAAATAGTTGACTTTATCCAGAATTGGGCGCGTAAACATTCCATTTGGGTACTGGCTTACGGAACAGGGTGCGGTGCTATTGAAATACCTCCCACCATGACTTCCCGTTATGATGCCGAGCGGCTGGGAGTGCGTGGCGCTGCCACTCCGCGACAAGCTGATGTGTTGCTCATTACCGGTTACCTGACAGTAAAAACCTTAAAACGCGTCATCAGGGTTTATGAACAGATGCAGGACCCCAAATATGTGATTGGTTTCGGCTCCTGTACCATTAACGGAGGAATGTATTACGATTCCTACAACACCATTAAGGTGCTGGATAAATACCTACCGGTGGATGTTTATATCAATGGCTGCATGCCAAGGCCGGAAGCTGTTTTGTCTGGCTTCGCCCGATTGCAGAAACGCATAGCCGAAGGCAGGGCCAACGGGGCACAGCAGTACAAAGACAATCTCGAATGGTATCGCGCCAACCAAAAGAAAATCATTCCAAACTGGATTATGCCCGAATACAACTGGTAAAAAATTGAAATGATGAAAGAACTAAAAGAAAAAATTGTCCAACGGATTAAAGCCAACTTTGCGGATGCCGCAGAAAAGAATGACTTTAATTACAACCGTCTGGACTTTACAGTAAAAAAGGAAACCATTCCTTCCATCCTCTTTTATCTGAAAGATGAAATGGGTTTCATTCACCTTTCAGATGCCAATTGTGTCGACTGGTTGGAAGAGGGCGAGCTGGAATTGGTATTTATCGTCTGGTCACCCAAAGACAAAATAAAGATTTTTGTTCGTACCCGCCTCGATCGCGATAACCCTGTTATGGATAACCTCGACATGATATGGCCGCAGTTAAACACTTACGAAAGAGAGTTTCGTGAAATGTTTGGTGTTCAGGTTACCGGCCTGGAAGCACCTGATGAATTTATCCTTGAAGACTGGCAGGGGCCACCACCATTCCGTCGCGATTTTGATACGGCGGCGTATGCCGAAAAAACTTTTTGGGAACGTCCGGGACGCGAAGATGCCCAGGATGTGCGTGAAACCATTGCTAACCGCGATGGAGAAGAAATTCCTGATTTTGCAAAAAAATACTCAAGATAAAATGAGAGAAAAGGCAACAACATTATATATCGGGCCTCAGCACCCGGGTATTACCGGGAACATGATGGTCAAAGTGCAGGTAGAGGGCGATACTATTGTGAGGGCACGTACTGAAGTAGGCTACCTGCACCGTGCTTTTGAAAAACTACAGGAAAGGAGAAACTGGTTGCAGAGTTTTACACTACTTTGCCGGTTTTGTGTTCCGGAACCCGACCCGGTGGAAGAATCCTATGCCCGTGCCGTAGAACTGCTCGAGGGCCGCGAAGTGCCGGAAAGAGCTAAGTACATCCGTGTACTGATGTTGGAACTGGCTCGTATGGGCTCCTACATGCTTTGGTATGGCGGCCAGTCTGGTTCGTTGGGCTTGTATACCATCGGACAGTGGACCGTTGGTGACCGCAACTATATCCTCGACCTGTTTGAAGAACTTACGGGTGGCCGTGTTTATCACATGTACATTTGGCCGGGGGGTGTCCGTCGTGACCTTCCCGAAGGATTTGCAGACAAAGTGCTGCGTACCATGGATTACTTCGAGAAAAGACTGAAAGATTACGATGACCTGATGTTTGAAAACACTATTTTTCAGAAAAGAACCCAGGGCGTTGGCGTTATTCCTAAAGAAAAAGCAGTGGAGTGGGGTGTTGTTGGCCCTGTGTTAAGAGGTTGCGGCATCAAAAGTGACATTCGTATAGATGACCCTTATGAAGTGTATGATAAACTGGATTTTATTGTTCCTACCCACGAAGGAGGAGACATCTGGTCGCGTGCCCTGGTGCGCCGCCAGGAAATCAGACAATCGATTCGTATTATTCGCCAGGTCATTGAAAACATGCCATCAGGAGAATATTATAACCGGATCCCCAATCCATTCAAATGGACTCTTCCCAAAGGTGATGCGTACGCCCGTACCGAGGCTACACGCGGAGAAGTCGCCATGTATATTGTGAGCGATGGTTCTATACACCCGCGCAGGACACATTTCCGTGGAGCAGCCTATGTGCACGGCATTACGTTGCTTGAAAAAATTCTGATAGGCGAAAACGTAGCCGATATTTCAGCTATCATGAACAGCCTGGGAGTCTGTCCTCCGGAAATTGAACGATAACAAAAAAAACAAAAGATATGAGCTTTTTTGATCTCAACGGAACACTCAAACCTTTAACCGCTTTAAAACAGTTTGGGAAAAAACCGCATACTATTTCTTATCCAAAAGAATCAAAGGAAGCTGCTCCGCGTTACCGCGGCCTTCACTTTAACGACCTGGATGAATGTATCGGTTGCGGTAACTGTTCCATGATCTGCCAAAATGCAGCCATTGATATGATCCATATCGATGGCATTGAAGGGAAAAAAGGAGACTCAGGATTGCGTCCACGGATAGATAACGGCCGTTGCTGCTGGTGCGCCCTTTGTGTGGAGGTTTGCCCCACCGGAAGTTTGAGCCTGACCAAAGATTACCTGTACGTCAGCGAAGACCCCGATTCTTTTCTCTGGACGCCCGGCAAGGACAATCCAAACGGAAAAGAGCAAATTTCATTTTTCAGTACAGAGGAAACTTCACTCAACGTTTTCAACCGTGTTCCCATGCCCGAACTGGAAGGCAAAGAACGCGTGAAGAGTTTTGCCGAGGTAGTGCTGGGATACAGCGAAGCCGAGGCCCGCGCCGAAGCAAGCCGCTGTATCAGTTGCGGCCTCTGTACCGAAGTTTGTCCCGAACACATGCACATCCCCGAGTACATTAATGCCATTGCCACCGGCAACGATGCTGATGCCGTCCGCATCATTTACGATAACAACCCGTTGCCTGAAATGTGTGGGAAGGTTTGTACCCGCCGTTGCGAAGATGTTTGTGCCATTGCCTCCCGGGGCGAAGCTCTTGCGATTCGCTGGCTGAAACGGTATGCTACCGAAACGGCTGCCACGGCAGAGATTACCCGCGAAATTGTCAATCCGGAAATAAGGGAGGCCAACGGAAAAACCGTAGGCATTATTGGTGCCGGCCCTTCCGGTCTTACGGCAGCTTATTACCTCGCACTGCGCGGTTACGATGTTACCATCTACGAAGCTAATGCCAAAGCCGGTGGGGCTACCATGTACGGTATCCCTAAATATCGTTTCCCCATCGACAGCCTGGATAAACAAATCGACTACATTAAGAGTATTGGAGTAAAAATCCTCTTTAACACCAAAGTTGGTAAAGATATCAGCTTCAAAGAAATTTATGATAAATTCGATGCCGTCTTCATGGGGGTAGGTTTCCCGGATGCCTGGCCGCTCGGCGTTGATGGTGACGATGCCAAAGGCTCTATGCAGGCATTCCGCTTTTTGTACATGATCAACTCGGGGGAAAAAGTGGATGTTGGTGATAAAGTAGTAGTGGTTGGCGGAGGAAACGTAGCTATTGATGCTGCCCGTGTCAGCCGTCGTCTCGGTGCTGATGTGACCATTCTTTACCGTCGCCGTGTAAAAGACATGCCGGCTGACTGGGAAGAAATTGAGGGTGCAGAAGACGAAGGGGTCCACATTGTCCCGCAAGGCATTCCCATAAAAATCCATAAGGATGAAAAAGGCCATGTGAAAGCTGTGGAATACCTGAAAGCAAAAATGGTCCCGGATGAACGCGGCGGACGCCCCAAACCGGTAGCTATTGAAGGCAGCAATACTGTCATAGAAGCTACTTCGGTGATGGCAGCTATCGGCCAGATGGGTGATTACAGCTTCCTGCCGGAGGAATTTACGGATAAAATTAAAATCGAACGCGGTCGCTTTGTTGTCAACGAAAAACAACAAACCGGCGATCCGAAAGTATTTGCCGGTGGTGATGCTGTTAACCGTACTGCTGATGCTATTTCGGCTATTGCAGATGGTTTCCGTGCCTGCAAAGCTATAGACGAAATGCTTGGTAAAAAATAAGATTTAAAAATCAGTTTATCCTTAAAGCCCCGGTAAATCCGGGGTTTTTTTTGTATACTGCTTCTCATTTATCAAAGATTATCTTAAATTTGGAAAAAAAACCTTAAACAAATGAAAAAGATCATTCAATCCTCCCGGGCTCCGGCTGCCATAGGCCCATACAGCCAGGCCGTAGAAGCCAACGGAATGTTGTTCATATCCGGCCAGGTGGCCATTGACCCTGACACCGGCAAAGTAGTGAAAGGCGGCATTACCGAACAAACCGAACAGGTAATGAAAAATATTGAGGCTATTCTCAAAGAGGCCGGTTACACTTTTTCAGATGTAATCAAATCGACCTGTTTACTCAGCGACATGAAAAATTTTGCTGCCATGAATGCCGTTTACGGTGAATACTATCCCGAAAACCAGCCGGCAAGGGCTGCGTTTGCAGTAAAAGAACTGCCGTTGGGTGTGTTGGTAGAAATCGAAACCATAGCCGCCAAACAATCACTTTAATGCTCTTATATTCTGTCGTTTACCCCTTTGAGATAATGTGTTAAAAAGAAAAATCCCGGTAAACCTAAAATCTTTTTTCATTGCCATGAAAATATTTTTACGTTATTTGTCCATATCGTTTGTGTTAATAGGGCTTCTTTTCCTTGCCGCTTGTAAAATAACACCCCGAAAAACAGAAGCTGCCCGAAAAAACCAAACCTTTTCACTGGACTCTTCACAGTTCTTATTGAATAACAAACCTTTCGAGATTATTGCCGGAGAGATGCCTTATGCCCGCATCCCCGAAAAATACTGGAAACAGCGCATCGAAATGGCCAAAGCCATGGGCTGCAATACCATTACCACTTATGTATTCTGGAATTACCATGAAACACAACCCGGAAAATTTGATTTTAAGACAGGAAACCATAATCTGGCTGAATTTATCCGGCTGGTGAAAGAAGAAGGCATGTGGCTTATCATACGTCCCGGGCCTTATGCTTGTGCCGAATGGGATTTAGGGGGCATTCCGCCTTATCTTTTAAGTATTCCCGATATTAAACTGCGTTGTTCGGATGCCCGGTACATGCAGGCCGTAAAAAGATACATCCACGTGCTGGCAGGCATTCTCAAACCAAACCTGATTATACACGGAGGCCCTGTCATTTTGTTACAAATAGAAAACGAATATGGCAGTTACGGCAACGACCGGCAATATCTGAAAAAACTGGTAAGTTTATGGAAGCAAAATGGTATCAATATTCCGTTTTTTACCGCTGACGGCGGAACTCCTTACATGCTCGAAGCAGGATCTTTGCCCGGATGTGCCGTAGGTCTTGATCCGGGGGGATATCCTGTTGCAATAAACCTTGCCCGAAAACTTCGTCCGGGGGTCCCGGTTTTCAGCAGCGAAACATACACCGGTTGGCTGACTCACTGGGGTGAAAAATGGGCCAAAGCAGACACAGCAGATTTGTACCGCGAAGTCAGGTTTTTGCTGAAAAACAAACTTTCCCTTAGCTTTTACGTCATCCATGGTGGAACCAATTTCGGTTTTACAGCCGGGGCCAATGCCAACGGGAAACATTACATGCCTGTGGTTACCAGTTACGATTATGGTGCTCCCATCAATGAACAGGGAAGGCCTACACCCGAATTTTTTGCTTTGCGCAGGCTCATTCAAAAGTATAAACCGGGATTGAAAATACCGCCTTTGCCGGCAGCCGTTCCCGTAATGGCCATCCCTGAAATAAAAATGCACGTGTTCACTTCCGTGTGGAAACATCTGCCCCCGCCGGTCTGGTCGGTACAGCCCAAACCCTTTGAATATTACCACCAATATCACGGTTTTATGCTGTACAAAACCACTCTCATCGGTCGTAAAAGCGGCAAGTTGACACTCACCGACCTGCACGATTATGCCACTGTTTTTCTGAACGGAAAATACATCGGTACCATCGACCGCCGGCTGGGGCAAAATTCCATAATCCTTCCCAAAACAAAGGTCAAAAACCCCGTACTGGAAATCCTTGTGGAAGCCATGGGACATATCAATTACGGACCACAGATCATTGACCGAAAAGGGATCACCCAAAGGGCTACCCTCGATGGTATGACCCTGATGAACTGGGAGGTTTACGGCCTTCCCATGGATTCTGGTTATGTGGAAAATCTGAAAGCTACTAAAGATAATATCCGGCCCGGCCTTTTTTTCAAGGGAACTTTTCATTTGGACAGTGTGGCCGACACGTATATTGACATGTCAAACTACCAAAAAGGAATGGTTTGGGTCAACGGCCACAACCTGGGAAGATACTGGAATATCGGTCCGCAACACAGCCTTTATTGCCCGGCTCCTTGGCTGAAAAAAGGAACGAACGAAATCATCGTTTTCGACCTGCATCAAATCAGGCCTATGCCGGTGAAAGGAGTAAAAAAGTTGATGTAATCCTTCTATCCTTTCAAAATTTCCAGTGCGGCCTGCTTAG
>JALUYM010000415.1 GCA_027018745.1 Bacteroidales bacterium
CCATGTGAATTTCACATTCCAAACCAAAATAAGCAGCTGCAGTAGCCAGTGCCACACCATGTTGGCCGGCGCCCGTTTCAGCAATCAGCTTTTTCTTACCCATGTATTTGGCCAAAAGGGCCTCTCCCATACAATGGTTGAGCTTGTGGGCACCCGAATGGTTCAGGTCTTCACGCTTCAGGTAAATGCGTCCGCCATATTTTTCTGACAACCGGTTGCAGAAATAGACAGGCGTAGGCCTTCCCTGATAATGTTTGCGAATACTGCGCAGTTCTGAGATAAAGCTGTGTGACTTGCTGATGGCATAATAAGCATCGGTGATGCGTTTCATTTCCTTTTCGAGGTGGGGCGGCAAAAAAGCCCCGCCATACTCCCCGAAATATCCTTCTTCGTTGGGATACTTTTTCAAATAATTTTCCGACATAATTTTAACTGTATAAAGATGGCCGTAAAAATAGAAAAATATCTATAAGTCCGGTCTTCTAATGTAAAAGACTCTTCTGCGACCTTTGCTCTTTCGGATTACAAATCCAAATGAAGGGTTGATAAAAAATTTTACAAATGAATGACTTCACCGTAGGCAGCGGCTACTGCTTCCATAATAGCCTCTGACATGGTGGGATGCGGATGAACAGCTTTGATGATTTCTTTTCCCGTAGTTTCCAGTTTGCGGGCAACCACTACTTCGGCGATCATTTCGGTCACGTTTTCACCGATCATATGGCAACCGAGCCATTCGCCGTATTTCGCATCGAAGATGACTTTTACAAAGCCCTCTTTTTTGCCGGCAGCACTGGCTTTTCCGGAAGCCGTGAAAGGGAATTTTCCTACCTTTATATCATAACCGGCTTCTTTGGCGGCTTTTTCTGTCATTCCCACGCTGGCCACTTCGGGGCTGGTATAAGTACAGGCCGGGATATTGCCGTAATCCACCGGCTCAGCATCCAGCCCCGCAATTTTTTCCACACAGGTAATGCCTTCGTGCGAGGCGGTATGTGCCAGTGCCGGACCATGCACAATGTCGCCAATGGCATAGTAACCCGGAACATTTGTCCTGTAAAAATCGTCCACTAACACTTTGCCTTTCTCGGTTTTTATCCCGACTTCTTCCAGGCCAATGCCTTCAAGGTTGGTGGAAATGCCAACAGCCGAAAGCACAATGTCGGCTTCCACCTCCGCCATGCCTTTTTTGGTTTTGATGCTCACTTTGCAGGTCTTGCCGGAGGTATCCACTTTTTCTACCGACGATTCCAGCATAACTTTCATTTTGGCCTTTTTGAAAGAGCGGGCCAGTTGTTTGCTTACCTCTTCATCTTCCAGTGGCACCACATTGGGAAGAAATTCCACCAAGGTGACTTCCACGCCCAGGCTGTTGTAAAAATAGGCAAACTCGGAGCCAATGGCGCCCGAACCGACCACCACCATGCTTTTGGGCAGTTTTTCCAGGGTCATGGCCTGCCTGTAGCCAATGATCTTTTTGCCGTCCTGCGGCAGGTTGGGAAGTTCTTTCGACCGGGCTCCCGTGGCAATAATGATGTGTTCGCCTTCCACTACCTGTTTTTTGCCATCGGCAGCGGTAACTTCTATTTTTTTTCCGGGTTTGATAATACCGAATCCCTGGATCAGGTCGATTTTATTCTTTTTAAAAAGGTATTGCACTCCTTTGCTCATGCCATTGGCCACTTCGCGGCTGCGTGCCACCATGACTTTCATATCGGGCTTTATCGCCCCGGCAATGCTGACACCATAGTCGGCGGCATGTTGGGCATAATTAAAAACCTGGACACTTTTCAGCAGTGCTTTGGTGGGAATGCATCCCCAGTTAAGGCATACACCGCCGATTTCGGCCTTTTCGACCACTCCGACTTTTTTGCCGAGCTGGGCGGCACGAATGGCAGCCACGTATCCTCCCGGGCCGCTTCCCAATACTAAAATATCATAATGCATATTTTTATTTTTTTAGTAACATTTATGGTTTTTACCTAATGAAACAAGTTACCTTGTTTTGGTAAAACCCGCTTCGTATCTTATCCATTGCAAAAATACGATTTCAAATGTTTCAATTAAGGGAAAACAAAAAATTATTTTGTTTGTTTCTAAATAAGAAACATTTTAAACATAAAAAAACCGCCCCAACCAACGGAAAGAGCGGTAAAATCGCATTGAAAATTTCAAAGCTGAATGAAATATTTTAAATAACCCCCTGATCCATCATGGCATTGGCCACTTTCAGGAAGCCGGCAATATTGGCCCCTTTAACATAATTGATATAACCATCCTGTTCGGTACCATATTGAATACAGGCTTTATGAATGGAAGTCATAATATGGTGCAATTTGGCATCTACTTCTTCGGCCGTCCATGCCAGCTTCATGGCATCTTGTGTCATTTCCAAACCGGAAACGGCAACGCCACCGGCATTTACAGCTTTGCCCGGACCAAACGGGACCTTTTTTTCGTGGAAAAGGGTAACAGCATCAGGAGTACAGCCCATGTTGGAAACTTCGGCCACAGCAAGAACGCCGTTATCAATCAAATGTTGTGCATCTTCGCCATTGAGTTCATTCTGAATAGCGCAAGGCATGGCAATATCACATTTAACTTCCCAGGGATGTTTTCCAGGGATAAATCTGGCCGATGGAAATTCTTCAGCAAAAGGAGCAACGATATCCTGGTTGGAAGCACGCAACTCAAGCATATAATCAATTTTTTCACCGGAAATACCTTCCGGATCGTAAATGTAACCATCCGGTCCGGAAATAGTAATAATCTTGCCACCCAATTCATTTACTTTCAGGGCAACACCCCAGGCAACATTGCCAAAACCGGAGATGGCAACAGTCTTGCCTTCAAAAGTTTCATTTTGTTCGGCCAGCATTCCTTTAGTAAAATAAACACCGCCATAACCCGTAGCTTCAGGACGAATGAGGCTGCCGCCCCAACCCAGACCTTTTCCGGTAAGAACGCCACTGTTTTCACGGGCCAGCTTTTTGTACATACCATAAAGGTATCCAATTTCTTTGCCTCCGACACCCACATCCCCGGCGGGAACATCAGTCTCGGGGCCAATAACTTTCCAGAGTTCCAACATAAAATTCTGACAAAAACGCATAATCTCATTGTCAGATTTCCCCTTAGGGTTAAAATCAGATCCTCCTTTACCACCGCCCATGGGCAGGGTAGTAAGGGCATTTTTAAAAATCTGCTCAAAACCGAGAAATTTCAGGATACTCAGGTTCACACTCGGGTGAAAACGCAAACCCCCTTTGTAGGGGCCAAGGGCATTATTGAACTGCACACGGTAACCCAGGTTCATTTGAACATGTCCATTATCATCTACCCACGGAACTTTGAACATAAAAACCCTGTCAGGTTCGACAAGGCGCTCAATAATTGCCGAAGAATCAAACTGCGGATTTTCGTTCACTACTTCCTCGATAGATTCAAGAACTTCCCGCACAGCTTGTAAAAATTCTACTTCACCCGGATGTTTTTTTTCCAGGTTGTTCATAATTTTATTCAGGTCCATTTCTTTATTTTTAAAGATTTTATTGTTTTTTCAAAATCAGTTTTTTTATTTCTGATTCCGCTGCAAAATTAGATATAATCCACCCCTCCGTTTTAATTTTTTGTAAAGATACCGTTTTTTTAATTTGTCTAAATAACAAAGCTATGAAAGTTATTAACACATTATATATCCACGTCTTACAAAATTTCTAAATGGCATTAAAACCCTTATTTATATAAAATTTTCGGACTGCTGTGCAAAAGCCGTAAATACATTAGGACTAATTACGTAATTTACTTAACGCACCAAAAAGATTTAATATGACTTTTGCCGACAGAATCATGGCTTTTTATGATAAGCTAAAAATCAATGAGCAACTTCCTGAAAAAGTGGAAGTAATGAACCCCTATACCAACGAAAGCACAAAGAAAGCCTGTGAGGTTTTTTATCACAAATTCTATCATGACAACAGGACCAGGAGGATCATTCTCGGTATCAATCCAGGGCGGTTTGGGGCCGGAGTGACCGGTATCCCTTTTACCGATCCGATTCAACTGGAAAAAGCCTGCGGCATTTCCAATAATTTTGAAAAAAAACCGGAGCTCTCTTCAGGGTTTATTTACAAACTTATTGAAAACATGGGTGGTGCAAAACCCTTTTACAGCCACTATTATATTGGAGCAGTCAGTCCTCTGGGCTTTGTAAAAAACGGGAAAAACTTCAATTATTACGACGACCGGAAACTGGAACAAAGCCTTAAACCTTTTATCGTAAAAAGTTTGGTGCAGCAGATAGCACTTGGCGTGAATACAGAAAAATGTTATTGCCTCGGAAACGGTAAAAACTATGCTTACCTTCAAAGGCTGAATGAAGAACTAAAAATCTTTCATAAAATTATACCCTTGCCCCATCCGCGGTGGATCATGCAATACCGGCGAAAACAATTGCAAAAATACATAGATGAGATGAGCAGAGAATTAAGCATATAAAGCAACCGGCTTATTTTTTCCTATCCTCAAATTTTTCTGCCATGATTACCTGTTTTCTGCCAACAACATATCAATAAAAAATTATGTATTTCACAAAAGAATGATTAATTGTGAACTGTTTTACACTTCTATGTCGTGGCACAATTTATGATTCGCCGTAAACCAAAGTTTCATTAAAAAATTGAAAAAATGGTACTACCCACAAATTTAAAACACGTTGTCAGTGAAGCAGAGCTGAACCAGATTTTAAAAGACCACGAAAACGTGATGGTTTGCTGTGGCCGCATGGGCCCCATGTGCGTGCCCGTTTATGATATTATGGAAGAATTACAGGAGGAATACCCGCATGTGGAATTTCGCGATATGTTATTTGACAATCCTGAAGCCCGCGTTATCCGTGAACTTCCCCAATGCCGTGGCTTCATGGGACTTCCTTTTACTATCTATTACAAAAACGGAAAAGTGGTCGAAGCTACAAGCAGCATACAAACCAAAGAGCAGATCACCGAAATATTGGACAGGGAATTTAAATAGCCTATATCTTTTTGCGGGCAGGCCACAGGCCTGTCCGCAAAAATCAACATACTGAAACAAATGGAAAACAATCAGTTCGATGTTATTGTGTTGGGAGGTGGCCCTGCAGGCCTTACCGCCGGCATTTATCTTGGCCGTTCCAAAGCCAAGACACTGATTTTGGATACAGGAATGCCCGGTGGACAAATGGTACTCACCTATGAAATTGCCAACTATCCAGGAATTGAAAGCATAAGCGGATACCAATTGGCTTCCACAATGAAAAAACAAGCCAAAAACTTCGGTTGTGTCATCAAATCAAACATAAAACTATCCGGATTACAGCTGGAAGGAAAAGAAAAAAAAGCAACGATAGAAAACGGGGAAACATTTTCCGCTCCGGCCGTTATATTGGCTACCGGAGGCCGTTCGCGCATGCTGAATGTCCCCGGTGAAAATGAGTTTAAAGGCCGGGGTATTTCCTACTGTGCTACCTGTGATGGTGACTTTTTTCAGGACAAGGAAATTATTGTAGTGGGTGGTGGCAACTCAGCCCTGGAAGAAGCCGTCGCCCTTACCAAATATGCCAGCAAAGTGACCATCTTGCACGAATTCGATCATTTTCAGGCATTTGAACACGCTGTGGAAGAAGCCAAAGCCAATCCGAAAATAGACTATATCATGGAAGCTCACATCACAGAGTTTTATGGCAGGGAAAGTCTTCGCGGCATCAAATACAAAAACCTGAAAACAGGCAAAACCTTCCGGAAAAATATTGACGGGGTTTTCATTTTTGTCGGCTATGAAGCCAATACACAAGCCCTGCAAAACGGGCCCGTAAAACTTAACCAATGGAACGAAATCATTACAGATGACAACCTGCAAACCAACCTGACAGGAGTGTTTGCTGCGGGAGATTGTCGCGCCAAACGCTACCGCCAAATTACGACAGCCGTGTCCGATGGAACAGTAGCCGCACTGAATGCCCTGAATTTTATTCAGAAATAAGCACCCTTCATAAACAACACTCATCCCTTCTATTGCTGCAGAGGTACGGTTACAGCAGTGTAAGCTGCTTTGCCCGTCTGTTTTGTTAATAACAAAAAATAAAAAAAGCAAACGGGGCAGTTGTCCTTCAATGAAAAATTATACTTTTGCACAAATTTTAAAAGCGATATTAAAATGGAAGATGATCCTTATCCTGAGAAGCGGAAAATGTTAAAGAA
>JALUYM010000416.1 GCA_027018745.1 Bacteroidales bacterium
CATATCTGTAACTCCCACTGTAAAAAGGTTTCCTTCTTCACCGCTTTGTTCGGTTTTAACCTCAAATCCATTGTGTTCCAACAGTTTCCTCAAGAATTCGGCTCTTTCTTTGGAGATATTTTCCTCCACCAGGCTACAACGCACACCATCAACTTCTTTTACGATATGTTTTCCATTGCTAAATGACATGAGACAACAAGTTTAAATTAAAAAAGAACATGGCTTACAGACATGATATACTCGAAAATGCCACCGGCAAAGCCGATGAAAACCAATGCAATACTGCACAACAACAGACTAAACCGTAAGAAATTAGGACTACGAAAATAGGGAACAGGATGATCGTTTTTATTGATAAACATGGCTTTGACCACCATGAGATAATAATACAAAGAAATGGTGGCATTTAACACGCCTATCAATATCAAGATAAAATATCCTTTACTTCCGGCAGAAGTAAACATAAAGAATTTCCCAAAAAAGCCCGCTACCGGCGGGATGCCTGCCAACGAAAATAACGAAAGCATCATAATAAGGCTTAACCTGGGGTTTGTTTTGTAAAGCCCGTTATAGCCCGATATGGTTTCCACCCCGGAGGCATTGAAAATGGCGGAAGCCACACCAAATGCCCCCAAATTGGTAAAGACATAAATCAAAATAAAATAGACGATGGAAGTCATTCCCAAACTTCCGGTACCCATAATACCCACAAGGATAAAACCTGCCTGGGCAATGGAAGAAAAAGCTAAAAAGCGTTTAATGTTATTCTGCCGTATGGCAAAAAGGTTACCCACTGTCATGGTGAGGATGGCTAAAGCATACAAAGCTGTTTCCCAAAGCCCCGTAATATTCTTAAAAACTTTATAAAGAATAATCGTCAGGATAAAGACAGCTGCCCCTTTTGACACAACAGAAAGATAGGCAGTAATTGACATGGGTGCCCCTTCGTATACATCGGCAGTCCACAGATGGAACGGCACCAGTGAAATCTTAAATCCCATCCCGCTAAGGAAGAAGATAAATCCTAAAATAATCAGGGGAGAAGCTGTAATATGTTTGGCAATATCAGAAAAGTAAATAGACCCTGTGGCACCATAAACCAAAGAAAGTCCAAAAAGCAATACCCCCGAAGAAAGGGCTGATAACAAAATAAGTTTTACCCCGCCTTCAGCCGAACGGCTTTTAAACTTGTCGTATGCGACCAGCCCGGCCAACGGAATTGAAGCCGTTTCAAGCCCCACATAAAATGTCAGAAAATCACCCGATGAAACCATATAATCCATGCCCACCAGCGTCAGGATAAGCAGAACAAAATATTCAGCAATCTTTTCCCTGTTTTCCTCCTTCCTGAGATAGCCTTCCGACTGCATAAAAACAATCAGCAAAGCCAGGTTCAAAATATCCTTAAAAAAGTCTGTCAATGCGTTTCCCTGAAACGACCCGCCGAAAAGGACACCCGGTTTTACAGGGAAAAAACTTACCAGCATGGCCCCTGCAAAAAGATAAATTGAAAAGGGGATCAACCGGTTTTTTTTCTCCCGGTCAGTGAGAAAATCAAAAATCAGTATGATTACTGCCACGAGGACCAAAAGCAGCTCGTGGCGCATAAGCAAAATATATTTAAAATCCATCATCTCTCATGTTTGTTACGTATCCTTTTTATATCAATTTAATGCAAATAAGCGACAAGTTTTTCCATAATAGGTTGCAGGCTGTTCAGAATGGTATCGGAAAGCCATAATGGCAAAACACCTATGCCAACAATGGCAATCAATAGTGAGGTTGTACTGAGCTTTTCATACCAGGAAGCCCCTTTGAGGTGCAGATGTGCCTCTTTTTGAACAGGGCCCAAAAGCAGTTTCCCTACCACCCGTAATATGTATACCGCCGTAATAACAATGGATGAAACCACTACCACAGAGGCAACACGGTGGAACAAATCGGAATGTTTGAAAGCACCTACAAAGATGGTCATCTCGGCAACAAACCCGCTAAATCCCGGAAGGCCAAGCGAAGCAAAACCTGCAATCATATACATTACCCCGAGAAAAGGAATAACTTTCATCAACCCTCCCATTTCCCTAATATCACGGGTATGTGTACGTCCGTAAATCATTCCAATCAAAGCAAAGAAAAGAGCTGTCATCAAACCGTGGGAAATCATTTGTAATATGGCTCCATCCATGGCAATCTTGTTCATCATTAACAAGGCAAAAAGAATAAGGCCCACGTGGCTGACCGAAGAATAAGCATTGATAAATTTCAGATCTTTTTGCATAATGGCGCCAAAGGCACCATAAACCACGCTGATGGAAGTAAGGATAATAAAAATCCATGCCATTTGGGTAGCAGCCTGAGGCATAAGAAAAATAGCTACCCTGAAACAGCCATAAGCCCCCAGTTTCATCAGAACCCCGGCATGGAGCATGGAAACTGCTGTAGGTGCAGATGCATGACCGCTGGGCGACCATGTGTGTAACGGGAAAAGAGCGCCAAGAATCCCGAAACCGACAAAGGTAAGCGGGAAAAAGAAACGTTGGGCTGCCAGCGGTATGTGGATTTTTGAAATAGCAAGAATATTGAAAGTATAAGGTCCGCCATTGGGAGCAGAATGATAATAAATACCAAGAATCCCTACCAAAAGTAATGCCGAGCCTGCCATCAACATAAGGGTAAGTTTCATGGCAGAGGCTTCTTTCGGACCGCTGCCCCATATTCCGATAAGCAGGTACATGGGAATTACCGCCAATTCATAAAAGAGGAACATGGTAAACAGGTCAAGCGAAATAAAAAAGCCAAAGACACCTGTGGAAAGCAGTATTAAAGAGATAAAAAATTCCCGTGACAGGTATTCCATCTCCCAAGAGGCGAATACTCCTGCAAAAATCACAATGGCCGTCAAGGCAATCATGGCCACGGCAATACCATCCACACCAATAAAATAATGAATATTCAGGCTGGGGAACCAGCTATAATCCGTCGTCAGAATCATTTCGTGCAGATTGCCTGCACCGCGAACAGACAAGTAATAAAATACAAGAAAAATTGCAAGCACCAGCTGAATTCCCATGCCTACGGCCGAAACCAGTCGCGCCCCTTTGAGCTCCTTGGTAAACAAGATCCCTATCATTGTCAGAACCGGAACAATTACAAACAAATTCAGAAAATCCACCTTTTATATATTTTATGGTTATACTTCATTTAACTTTCTCAATTATTATTACCTAATGATATCCCAGACTATAAAGAATGAACAATGCCAACATAATCACCCCCGCAACAAAAACAAAAGCATATTGCTGAAGCTCGCCAGACTGGAACTTTTTAATCTTATATGAAATTTTCACGGTAACCGTCCCAACGCCAATCATAAAACCATCTACAATGTTATGGTCAAACCAGGCAATAGGGCGGGCAATATAATTGAAGATTATCTTTTTGGTAACAAAAAGATATATTTCATCAATATAGAACTTGTGGTAGGTAGAAGTGTACAAAATCCCCAATTTTTTGGAAATTTTGTCGGGCAGGTCGTTTTCTTTTTTATATAATACCCAGGCTACCGCCAAGCCGAGAAGGCCTATCCCCACCGAAGGCAACATAATCCCCCAATGGGTTACCGTAGTGAAAGGTTTCATATCGGAAGTTACCAGTTTGTGGAAGGGGACAAATCCACCAAAAGTAGAACCCAGACCGAGAAAAATCAACGGAATGGTCATATTCAAAGGAGCTTCATGAGGCTTATGTTTATATTCCGGATCTTTACCCCAGAAAATGTTAAAATAAAGCCTGAAAATATAAAAAGAGGTCAGACCGGCCGTGATGTATTCCACATAAAACAACAATTTGTTGGATTCAAAAGCTGCCGCCAAAATTTCATCTTTACTGAAAAAGCCGGCAAATGGGGGAATACCCGATATAGCCAGACAGGCCGCAAGAAATGTAAAATGGGTTATGGGCATATACTTTCGTAATCCTCCCATATCTTTCATGAAATTCGAGTGTATGGTATGAATAATGGAACCAGCCCCCAGGAAAAGCAATGCTTTGAACATGGCGTGAGTAAACAAATGAAACATGGAAGCCATGTACCCCAGTCCGGCCTCTCCGCCATAACCCGAAACGCCAAGGGCCACCATCATGTATCCGATCTGCGACAAAGTTGAATATGCCAAAACCCTTTTGATATCGAATTGGGTCATGGCGATAATAGCAGCGATAAGGGAAGTGAACCCCCCGACATAACCGATAAATATTAGCACATCAGGAGCCTGGAAATGATAAATAGGAAACAGCCTGGCCACGAGAAAAACACCAGCTACCACCATGGTGGCTGCATGTATCAAAGCCGAAACAGGAGTAGGGCCTTCCATGGCATCCGGAAGCCAGATATGCAATGGGAACATGGCCGATTTACCGGCAGCCCCCATAAAAATTAGTGCCATGGCCCAGGTAATTCCCGAAAGTCCCAAAAAACTGACCCCGGCAAGTCCTGCAAACAAATGAGTGCCCGGCTGAAGCAGTTTGGAAAAATCAAAAGTTCCGGTATAATAAGACAAAATAAGAATACCTATCAAAAATCCCAGATCTGCAAATCGTGTGACGATAAAAGCTTTTTTGGCTGCAGCCACAGCAGAAGGTTTGTCGTAATAAAAACCGATGAGCAAAAATGAACTGGCACCCACCAATTCCCAGAAAATGTATATCTGAAAAATGTTGGTAGCCAAAACCACACCCAGCATGGAAAAAGTAAACAAGGACAAAAACGAGTAATACCGTTGAAATCCCCTTTCGCCTTTCATATAACCAATACTGTACAAATGTGCCATAAAAGAAATAGTGGTCACTACCACAATCATCATGACAGAAATGGGATCCAGTAAAACTCCCATGTGAATCTGCAATGTATGGGTGAAAGAAAGCCAGAGCATATTCACCGGAATAATTGTATGATAAGCACTACCGGTCGCTGTGGCAAAGAAATACTCATAAGCTGTAAACAATGACAGGAAAAAAGATATGCCAACGCCCACAGTACCAATGATACCGGAAACAAGTGGCTTCCATTTCATCCCCAACAGTCCCGTAAAAACAAAAATTACCAACGGGATCAAAGGAATTAATATCGTATATGAATAATTAATCATGGCCAAAACGGGTTTAAGTTCCTTTTAATATTTCATTTCGTTCACATTATCTGATTCAATATTGTGTATACGACGGTATATATTAATAATAAGCGCAATAGCCACAGAAGCTTCTGCCGCCGCAACACCAATTATGAAAAGTGCAAAAAAATGTCCCTGCAATTGATCGGGATACAGATAACGGTTAAAAACCAAAAAATTTATCACTACCGAATTCAATATCAGTTCAACTGATAACAAAATGGTAATCAGATTCTGACGGATGATAAAACCAGCAATCCCTATAAAAAACATGAGAGTGCTGACAATAAGAAAATGATAAATTGAAATTCCCTGAATCATAGTGTATCCGATTTTTGATTTTTTTCCTTTTTAGCAATGACTATGGCCGTGATCATGGCCGCAAGCAACAAAATACTAATGACCTCGAAAGATAAAACATAGCCGTTTTTCCCCAAGCCCAACAGTTGGTTACCAATAAGATGCATATCAACCGGTGTGGATTTCATGCCGGGATTTTTTATGAAATTATGAGAAAGCAACGTCCAGGAAACCAAAACACTACCCACAATAAAAGCGATGATGCCCATCCATAACTTCCATGGTTCCGGTTTTTTAAATCGTTGGCTTATGTGGCTGGTAAGCAGAATACTAAAAATAATTAATACAACTATTCCGCCGGCATACAGAGTAAGCTGAACTGCTGCAAGAAACTGGTAATTCAATAAAAAGTAAAGTCCTGAAGTAGCCACCAGTACAAACAAAAGATATATCGTTGCCCGGAGCATCTTCCGGGATGTTATTGTTAACACAGAGAATGTCAGGATAATAAACGACAGCAAATAAAACATGAAAACATTCATTGTCATGGTTTAGCCTCCTTCTTCTTTTTTTTAAGTGATGAACCCGGTTTATTTAAAACTTTGGTCAGTTTTGATCTGTCGAAAACGGCATGTTCAAAATCCTGTCCCCAGGTAATCGCATTAAAAGGGCAAGTTTTAATACACAATTCACAAAATGTACACATAGAAAGATGATAAATATGTTTGTCTATTACCCTTTCCATTTTACCCTCT
>JALUYM010000417.1 GCA_027018745.1 Bacteroidales bacterium
CACTTTGAAAAATACTCATGTAGGAAGAACAGCAAAGTTCCCGTCCGCAAGAGCCTATGCCCCCCAGTTTGGCCGCTTCCTGGCGAACACCGATCTGGCGCATTTCCACCCGTACTTTGAACTCATCGGCCAACCGCCGGATCAGTTGCCGGAAATCAACCCGGTCAGCAGCGGTAAAGTAAAAAATAGCTTTTGTTTTATCCCCCTGATATTCAACATCATTTAGTTTCATTTCAAGCCCCAGTTCGTTGGCAATCCGGCGTGTTCCATAAAGGGCCTCTTTTTCATGTTCAATGGCAGACAACCATTTTTCAATATCGCTCAACCGGGCATGACGATAGACCTGCCTGATATCGGCACGTGTTGGATCAAAATTTTTCCGCTTCATTTGAAGGTGGACTATTTCGCCCGTCAGGGACACGATACCCACATCATGTCCGGGACTTGCTTCCACGGTAACAATTTCGTTTTCTTTCAGCGTAAGTTCGGGAGGGCACAAATAAAAATCTTTATGGTCGTTTTTAAACCGGACTTCCACAAACTGTTCCAGCTCATTCCGGTTGGGATCGGATACATTCGAAAGCCAGTTATAAGAAGTTAATTTACAACATCTTGCCTGGTCAACAATTTGCGTCCCCAAATGTTTATCCACGACGCAACACCCTCGGCCGGAGACCGTGTCTACCACTTTGTTTTCCAAATTTTCATCCATTCCCACAACTTCTTTTCTTGTTGCACAAAAGTAGGAAAATTATGTTTGGCAAATTTTTCCCGACAAAAGTTTTTAGATATCCCGTTGAAGGGCTGCCTGGTTCTCATTAAAGAAATCAGCTTATGTTTTTTTAAACTACAAAATCATCCCGCCTGAACGGCTTTTCTGCCCAGTTGCATCAAATCAGCCAGCTGAAAACTCAGATCGGCAAAGAGGGCGCCCGGATGGGCATTACGTTCGATATGATAAACGGCTTCATTCAACAATTCATACATCTGTTTTTGATTGGAAGGGTTGACAAAAGGGGCAAATTTGAGCAAATAATCTTTCTCATCGGCACGTGCAACAACCATAGCGTCTTGTTTTTTATTGATAAGCAAGCTGTTATGAACAACATGCAAACCATAGGTCAAAAATCTCTTTTGCTTTTCGCGACCAAGCCTGGAAAGTTCCTGTATTATTTTGTTCAACGCAACATAATCGTTACCTCGAAAACAAAGGCGCATCCATTCGCGAAATTTTAAAAAATAATAATCACCTTCATCATCCTGGTCCATAAGGTCCAACGCCAGGTTCCAATTACCATGCGACAAACCGGCCAGTTCATCAGCCCTTTCGGCATCCAGTTTTCCCGGGAACCGCTGAAGCAGTGCCCGGCTGATTTCCGGTTTTTTCAACGGGGGGATCTTTACCAATTGTGCCCGGGAGCGAACAGTAGGAATAATCATTTCATATTTCTCGGCAATCAGAATGATCAATGTATTGTCGGGAGGTTCTTCTAAGCTTTTCAGTAGCTTGTTAGAGGCAGAAACCTGTAACCGTTCGGCCTGAAAGATAACCACCACCTTCAGCTTTGCCTCGTAAGGTTTAAATCCAAGCAACTTCACAATTTCATTGGCATCACGGGCATAAATAGTTCCCTGCCTGTTGCCGATTCCCAGTGTTTCGTACCAGGCACTTTGTGTAACATAACCATTGTTCCGGCGGATAAACCCAAGCCATTCTTCCTGAAAGAGTTTCGATTCCGGATTTTTTTTAACCGAATCGGTGCCGGCCGTAGGGAAAATAAAATGTAAATCGGGATGGGCAAATTTCTGATACTTCACACAGGATGGGCACGTCCCGCAACTGTCGCCCTTTTGTGGATGGGTACAATTCAAATATTGGGCAAAGGCAAGGGCCAAAGGAAGGGCACCGGTTCCTTCCTGTCCGAGAAAAAGCTGGGTATGTGCCACCCGGTTCTTCACAGCACTGGAAAGCAGTCGTTCTTTTACTGCCTGCTGTCCGATAACATCTTTGAATTGCATCTTTAATTTTTTTCAAAAATACGGAAAAGCCATCCAAATACACCTCTTGCGGAATAAAAAAACGGGCATCCAAAAACATGGATACCCGTATTAATTTGAATTACAGAAATCTGTTTATCCCAGTTTTGCCCCAATAAACTGACGGTTCATACGGGCAATATTGGTGATAGAGATTTCTTTCGGGCATTCGGCTTCACAAGCGTAGGTATTGGTACAATTACCAAATCCCAGCTCATCCATTTTAGCTACCATAGATTTCACACGGTCTTTGGCTTCCACCTTACCCTGCGGCAGCAAGGCAAACTGTGAAACTTTGGCAGAAACAAAAAGCATTGCCGAAGCATTTTTACAGGCTGCCACACAAGCGCCACAACCAATACAGGCAGCGGCATCCATTGCCAGGTCGGCTACTTCTTTTTTGATAGGAATAGCATTGGCATCCGGGACACCACCGGTTGTTACTGAAATAAATCCGCCGGCACGTATAATCTCGTCAAAGGCTGAACGGTCTACGATCAAGTCTTTGATAACCGGGAAAGGCCGGGCACGCCACGGTTCAATCACAATGGTTTCACCATCTTTAAATTTACGCATGTGTAATTGGCAGGTAGTGGTAGCGGCTTCAGGACCATGCGGGTGCCCGTTGATAAACATACTACACATTCCGCAGATTCCTTCACGACAATCATGGTCAAAAGCGATAGGGTCTTCCCCTTTTTCGACGAGTTCGTCATTCAAGATATCAATCATCTCAAGGAAAGAAGCATCAGAAGATATATCGTGAACTTCGTAATCAACAAATTGTCCCTTATCATTGGGAGAAGCCTGACGCCATATTTTTAATTTAAAATTCATTGTTCTTCTTTTTAAAGTTTCAAATAATCCGTTAACATCACGCTATGCTGTTTTATAGTTACGTGTTTTCACTTCGATATACTCATAATTGAGTTCTTCTTTATTAAGCGCTGGCTCTTTATCATCGCCTTTATACTCCCAGGCAGCCACGTACATAAAGTCCTTATCATTACGCATAGCCTCACCATCAGGGGTTTGGTATTCTTCCCTGAAATGGCCTCCGGCCGATTCTTCACGGTGCAAAGCATCACGGGCCATCAATTCTCCCAGTTCCAGGAAATCAGCCACACGAAGTGCTTTCTCCAGCTCAATGTTAATCCCCATGGGATTGCCGGGAACACGGACATTTTTCCAGAAATCTTCCCTGAGTTCCTGGATCATTTTGATGCCTTCTTTGAGGCCTTCCCTGTTCCGGGCCATACCCACATGTTCCCACATAATATGTCCCAGTTTTTTATGGAAGGTATCAACAGGTACTTTTCCTTTCACAGCCATTAACCGGTCAATCCTTGCCTGAACATCTTTTTCTGCCTCATCAAATTCGGACGTATTTGTCGGGATAGGGCCAACAGTGATTTGGTCGGCAAGATAATTCTGCATGGTGTATGGCAAAATAAAATAGCCATCCGACAATCCCTGCATAATAGCTGAGGCACCAAGGCGGTTTGCACCATGATCCGAGAAATTGGCCTCTCCGCCAACGAACAAACCGGGAATATTACTTTCCAACTCATAATCTACCCACAGTCCTCCCATGCAATAGTGTACTGCCGGATAAATCATAAATGGTGTTTCATAGGCATTTTCACCTGTAATACGCTCATACATATCAATCAGGTTGCCATAACGGGCTTTGATGACCTCTTTCCCCAGGCGGGCAATCGCATCTTTTAAATCGAGGAAAACAGCCAGGCCGGTAGGGCCAACGCCGTAACCGGCATCACAACGCTCCTTGGCAGCCCTGGAAGATACATCGCGTGGTGCCAGGTTACCAAAAGCAGGGTACCTTCTTTCGAGGTAATAGTCGCGGTCTTCTTCAGGAATATCCCGCGGGCGAAGTTCTTTTTTGCGTATACGCTCGGCATCTTCTTTTTTCTTAGGAACCCATATCCGACCATCGTTGCGCAAACTTTCACTCATCAACGTGAGTTTCGACTGATATTCTCCATGAACAGGAATACAGGTTGGATGAATCTGCACATAACAGGGATTGGCAAAATAAGCACCTCGTTTGTAAGCACGCCAGGCAGCGCTGCCGTTGGAAGTCATGGCATTGGTCGAAAGAAAATAAACATTCCCATAACCGCCGGTAGCGAGCAAAACAGCATGGGCACTGTAACGTTCCAGCTCACCGGTGAAGAGGTTACGGACAATAATACCACGGGCCCGGCCATCCTTCATCACTACCAGGTCAAGCATTTCACGCCGGGTATATAATTTTACCGAACCTCTTTTAATTTCTTTGCTTAAAGCGCCGTAAGCCCCCAACAACAATTGCTGACCGGTCTGCCCACGGGCATAAAATGTTCTGGAAACCAAAGCGCCGCCAAAAGAACGGTTGGCCAGATAGCCTGAATACTCACGGGCAAAAGGAACACCTTGTGCCACACATTGATCAATAATGTTATTACTTACTTCGGCAAGCCGGTAGGTATTGGATTCGCGTGATCTGTAATCACCCCCTTTGACTGTGTCGTAAAACAACCGGTAAATGGTATCCCCATCGTTGGGATAATTTTTGGCAGCATTGATACCACCCTGGGCAGCAATACTATGTGCACGGCGCGGGCTGTCCTGAATGCAAAAAACTTTTACATTAAAACCCATTTCACCTAAACTGGCAGCAGCAGAACTACCGGCAAGTCCGGTACCCACAACGATAATATCAATTTTACGTTTGTTGGCAGGATTCACAAGTTTTTGGTGTTCTTTATATCGTGTCCACTTTTCTGCGATAGGACCTTCCGGAATTTTTGAATCTATTTTTGTCATAAGGCTATACTATTTTAAAGTAAATAAATAAAGGAATAATAACAAAGCCAATGGTTATGACAATGGCATAAGCGCGGCTAAGCCCTTTGATAAAGCCCCAGTATGTTTTGTGGTTAAGCCCCAGGGTCTGAAAAGCTGATTGAAAGGCGTGGTCCAAATGGAATCCCATCAAAATAAACATAATCACATAAAAAGCCACATAACCACCGTGTTGAAACAGATTACGTACCAGTTCTGCCATATTTTCCTCACCATTGGAAGTTAACGGAACACCGTTTCCGATCCAACCCATTTTTACAAAAAAGAAATTACCGAGATGGATGATCAGAAAAATAAAAATAAGGAGTCCTGTGTAAATCATGTACTTGGAAAAAGGAGACTGTTCCATAAAAGCTCTTCTCTTATAACCTTTTGGTCGTGATATCCAGTTCTGAATTTGGAGGACTATGCCATAAAAAATATGAATGGCAAATCCGGCAAACAATACCCACTGGAATGCCTGAATAAAAGGATCTGTACCCATAAAATGGGCTCCTGCGTTGAACAAATCATTGCTGAAGAGCAGAAACGAATTCAGGGTGAGGTGCACCACCAAAAACGTTATCAAAAAAAGCCCCATCAACGACATGATAATCTTCTTCGTGATTGAAGAATAGAAAGGTTTATTACTCATAATAACGAATTTAACATTATATTTAACCTAATTAATTAATTTTGTACTTAAAATATAAGTGCCACAAATTTATCAAAGTATTGAGATAATCTTGTTCACAGCAACGAAAATTATGGTTTTAATTGTCAATTTATAACAAGTTTAAATATTAAAAAATGCGTTACCAGAGCATCAATAATCAGTTTTTTCGGGATAACCGGAAAAACTTCATGAAGCAAATGCAAAAAAGGGCTTTTGCTGTTTTTTATTCCAACGACCAATGCCCGAGGAATGGCGACCAGTATCACCCTTTCCGGCAAAATTCCGACTTCTTTTACCTTACCGGAATAGAACAGGAAAAAAGTATTCTTATTCTATCTCCTGACTGTCCTAATGAAAAACTGCGCGAGGCATTGTTTCTGCTGAAAACGAATGAAACACTGGAAATTTGGGAAGGGCACAAATACACCGAAAAAGAAGCCCGGGAAACATCAGGAATATCGAATATTTACTGGCTGGATGATTTTGAAGCAGCTTTAAAAGAAGTCATGTCCTATTTTGACCATGTTTACCTGAACAGCAACGAATACATTAAATTTTTCCCTGATGTGGAAACCCGTGAAGTAAGGCTGGGGAAAATATTGCAAACACAGTATCCGTTGCATACATACCATCGGGCAGCACCCTTGCTCACAAGGCAACG
>JALUYM010000418.1 GCA_027018745.1 Bacteroidales bacterium
CTCATCCGGTCTGTCCATTTCCGCCTTTGTTCCCGAGAAAGACTGACGGAATTCAAACAGTTTTTTAAACATACGACTGGCAGCGCCCGAGGCAGGAACAAATTTCAAAAGATCATAATCTCTTTTATTTGTATCGAAATAAGCAGCAAGTTCCGTTACCTCTTTTTCATTAAAAACATGGATACCATGGCCAGCAGTTGCAGGCCCGTGCAAACGGATAAACGGGAAACCGGTCTTAAAATGTTCAATTTGCTTTTTAACTGTTTCCGGAGCAATTCCTTTGGATTTTATTTGCTGAAGGTCTTTTTCGGTAAACATTGATTGGCATTATGGGTTGTGCAGCAAAAGTAAAGAAATTTTGCCTGTAAATTGGCAACCTGGGGCATAAAAAAGTTATATTGTAAAAAAGTTCTTTAAACTGAAAAAATAATCCTCATTACCGGTTGCCGTGTGCCGGATATGGAAAGGAATAATAGGAGCAAAATTGGCAATCAGGCCAAAAAAACCGTATCTTTGCAAAACAAAAAGTGAGCGTTATGCGAATAGTTTTTTTCAGGACTCCGAAAGCTAAAAAATTCCATTACCAACCACGGTATTACGACCAGGATAAAGAAGAATGGGAAAAGCGGAAAGCCGAGCTGGGTTATGATTCGAAACTGAGCAAGGAGGAACAGATACGCTTGAAATTGTCCAACCGCTGGATCAGGCATTCCGATAAATCCAATTCAAGGTCCAGGCAGCTGCTGACCTATTTCATTTATACAGTTTTTATTCTCGGGAGCATCTATGTGATACTGTTTACCAATTTGGTTAATAATCTTTTGACTTTGTTTGGTGTGGTATCCAAATAAGCATGTCGGACTATGTCGAATATCATCAAACTTCTCCCCGACCCGGTTGCCAACCAGATTGCCGCAGGTGAAGTCATCCAGCGACCGGCATCCGTAGTGAAAGAGCTGTTGGAAAATGCCGTTGATGCCGGCGCTACGGAAATAAACCTCATGATAAAAGATGCCGGCAAAACGCTGATCCAGGTTACTGACAACGGATGTGGCATGTCGGCGGTGGATATTCGTATGTGCTTTGAAAGGCATGCCACTTCGAAAATCCAAAAGGCCGAAGACCTGTTTGCTATTCATACACTTGGATTCAGGGGAGAAGCCATGGCTTCCATTGCAGCCATTGCCCACGTGGAAGCCAAAAGTCGTCCGCATGAAGATGAACTGGGAACCTGCCTGCGCATGGAAGGTTCAAAAGTTACAGGCCAGGATCCTTGTCCTTGTAAACCCGGAACGACCATCGCCGTTAAGAACCTCTTTTTCAATGTTCCGGCACGCCGTAACTTCCTAAAATCAGACAATGCCGAAACACGCCATATCTTAGAAGAATTTCATCGCGTAGCCCTTATACATCCTGATATCGCCTTTTCGCTGACCCATAACAACAAATTGATTTATAAGCTGCCACGAAGTTCTGAAAAATCAAGGATTGTGGGCATTCTTGGAAAAGTATACGACCAGCGGCTGTTGCCGGTAGAACAAAAAACCGATATCCTTACTATCAAAGGTTTTATCGTAAAACCACAATATGCAAAAAAAACCCGCGGCGAACAATATTTTTTTGTCAACCACCGGTTTATAAAACATTCGTACCTAAACCATGCTGTCACCAACGCTTTTAGCGAGCTGCTTCCTTCTGATGCTTTTCCTTCTTTTTTCATACATATCGAAATAGACCCTGCTGATATAGATGTGAACATCCATCCTACCAAAACAGAAATTAACTTTAAAGACGCACGCTATGTTTATGCCGTTTTGTATGCGGCAGTGAAAAAATCCATCGGCATGCACAACCTTACCCCGACCATCGATTTCAGTGTGGACCCGGAACTGAACACCACCCTGGGCACACCACCCTCCGAAAGGCCAATAAAGCCCCCCGATGTCCGTTACGATCCGGATTTTAACCCTTTTCAATCTGTAAAAGGGACACCGGCCGGCCGACCGATATTCAAAAAAAAACCACAGCAGGATTGGGAACAGGTTTTGCGGCAGGAAACCGTTCCAATGCCTTCTGAAGAAAACGGACAAACGGCTATTGCCGGGATGCAGGATGAACAAACCGGTAGTTTTTTCCAGGTTCATGGAAAATATATTGCCTGCAATGTCCGTTCAGGCCTTATGCTGATTGATCAAAACAGGGCACATCAACGTATTTTGTACGAGTATTTTCTGGAACAGCTATCCGGCCGGCAACAAGCATCGCAACAACAACTTTTCCCCCAGGATTTTCACTTTTCAGCCACAGACTTGTCCATTTTGAAAGAACTGGATGAACTATTGCGAAAGCTGGGCTTTATTATAGAAGATTTCGGCCCCGGCAGGGTCGTGGTAAAAGGGATACCACAGAATTTTAGCGAGGGAAACATTCGCGAGACTTTGGAACGGATCATTGAAGACTTTAAAAAGGAATACCATCTTCCCGGTATGGACAACAACATAAGGCTGGCCCGCACCATGGCAACACAACTTGCCGTAAAACATGGAGTAACGATGAGTGAAGATCAGATGGCAGATCTTTTTAACAAATTGTTCCTTTGCAAATTACCCCAGCAGGCACCAGATGGGTCCCTCACATTGACCATTATCCCTTTGGAAAAATTGGAACAGTTTTTGAGTCGTCAGGAAAATTCATAAAAAGAAAAAATTATGCAACAATATAGGCCCGCAGGATTCAGAATATTACCACCGGTTGTTAAAAACCTGCTTATCATTAACACCTTGTTATTCCTGGCCACGCTGGCACTGAGGAAATATAATATTGATCTTATCAATATCCTCGGCCTCCATTATCCGGGGGCTTCCGGTTTCAGGATCTATCAGTTTTTTACCTATATGTTTATGCATGGAGGCTGGGCACATATTATATTTAACATGTTCGCCTTATGGATGTTCGGTAATGTGATCGAAAATGTGTGGGGCGGAAAAAAATTCCTGGTCTTTTACATATTGACAGGCCTTGGATCAGGGGTTGTTTACATTTTCTGGATTCACCTGCACCTTCGGGCAAACATCGATATGCTCAACGCGATTATTTCCCATCCGACAGTCCAGGGCATTGAAACTTATTTTCAACACTATCGTTTTAGAATCAATCCATTATCTACAACCCTGACACAACACAGCATTAACCTTTTCAACCAACACGTTGACATGCTGGCCAACGGCACTGCTGACCCATCAGTTATTCAGCAAATCATCAATTTCCTTTCAACTTACAAGGCTGAAATGCTGAACCAAATGGTGGTCATCGGTGCTTCAGGAGCTATTTTCGGACTGTTGCTGGCATTCGGGTTTATGTTTCCAAACACACTCATTTATCTCTATTTTGCCATCCCGATCAAAGCCAAATGGTTCGTTATCGGATATGGTTTAATAGAACTTTTTGAGGGTATCAGCAATCGGCCGGGCGACAATGTGGCACATTTTGCCCATGTGGGAGGACTGATGGTAGGATTATTGATTATCTGGTACTGGAAAAAGAAAGGGCACCTTTTTGGCCCGGACATGTAAAAACTGCTCATTATGTACGGATACTATCAACAGCCGCATAACAGAAACGAATGGCTCAAAAACATTTTTTTGGGGAAAAATGTCCTGTCGCGCCTGATCCTGATCAATACCATTGTTTTTTTACTGACAGCTGTAGTACATTTGGTTACATGGCTGTTGAAAATTCCGAGCCCCAACGGACTAACACTGCTCGGAAATCTCATGGCCCTCCCATCCGGTTTGCACAAACTGGCACTCATGCCCTGGACTGTCGTAACTTATATGTTCCTGCACGAGGGTTTTTTGCATTGGTTTTTCAACATGATCGTACTCTATTTCGGGGGAATCATTTTCACCGAATATCTGAGCCAGCGAAAGCTGCTCATGACTTATTTATTTGGCGGACTGGCAGGGGCAGCCTTTTTTGTGGGGGCATTTAACATTTTTCCGGCATTTGCAGCAGTACGGCAAAATTCGGTCGCTTTGGGCGCATCAGCATCCATTCTCGCTATTATCATTGCCATTTCCACTTATGTTCCTGATTATACTGTACACCTTTTTCTGCTGGGAAAAGTTAAACTGAAATGGATCGCTGTTGCTTTCGTTTTACTGGACATTTTCAGTATACCGGCCAATAATCCGGGGGGGCATATTGCTCATTTGGGAGGTGCTTTGTATGGATTTATCTGGGCAATGTCTTTAAAAAGAGGCCATGATTTTCTGCGTGTTTTTGATGGGATTAAGTTGTCCGACATGAACCCGAAAAGACGAAAATACAAAAGCTTTGATACTACCCGTCCCGCCTCAGGCCGTCCCATGACCGATGAAGAATATAACCGCAAAAAAGCGGCCAGTCAGGCAGAAATAGACAAAATATTGGATAAGATATCCAAATCGGGCTATTCCAGTCTCACCAAAGCAGAAAAAGAATTACTATTTAAATCGAGCAATAAAAATCATTGAGTTATCCACCCGGGAAAAAACAAAATGTAAATTTTCAGGATACGTTGTTCGGAAATGATTGATTTGTAGAACTATTTTTTACTTTTGCCACGAATGGAAACAATTATCGGCTATATCGTCACTTTCGGGCTGGGCATCCTTATCGCTTCAATGTATCTTTTTAAAAAAGACAAACCCAGTTTGTTGCCTGTTTCGGAACAAACCTATCCCGGGCTCATCCTCACTATTCTCATTAAAAAGAAAAAGCGGAAAATATCAGAAATCGTCCTGCAGCTGAAAGCATTGAAAGAGCCATTGACCATCGGAAAAATTTTACTTGAATTTACAGACAAAAACCATGAAAAAACAATCGCAGACATGAATTCTTATTTAAATTTTTCAAATAAGCCTTTGGACCTGCTTCCCGGAGAAATTGTCCAGCTTTCACTTGATTTCCGGGAATTCATTGGTTTATTGGATAATACCGATTTTTCCTATGACCGTTTTAGAATAATGGCGGCCTCCACAGAAGGAAAAATATTCAAATCACACGAACTGGGTTATCTTCCACGCTGGGGCCTTTTTAAAAAAGATTCCGGGAAATACAACTAAAGAAAATTCCTATATTACCAATATTTTTCTCAAATCGGGAATTATCCATACATTAAAAAATTGCTTATTAATTGACATACAAGTATTTTTATTTTTTGGTTCAAATATTGTTTCATCGTGTTCAACAATGAAATTTAAAAAAACAAACTTTTAAGGCGGTAAAATGACAATGAAAACAAAAGGAAAAACTGATAAAAAAGAAGAACAAAAAATTATCAGTGAAGATCAGCTTATCCGGGCCCGAAAAGAAACCCTTAACAACCTGAAGACCAACATGGACACTTTAACCAAAGAAATACAAAAAACAGAACAACTACGTACACAGTTTTTGTCTAATGTAAGTCATGAAATCAAGACACCTCTGAACAGCATTTTGAGTGCCACGGAGCTTTTACATCAGAAACAACTTGATCCGGAAAGCAAAGAGCTGGTGGAAACCATTCAACACTCGGGCCAGTATTTGTATACCCTGCTAAATGATGTTCTTGATTATTACAAAATTAATCTTCATCAACTCAACCTCGACCATGTCAATTTTAAATTAAAAACCGAGGTGGAAGAAATTTTTGCCGTCTTCGGGGAAAAAGCCAGGGAAAAAGCACTAAACATGGGCATTCATTTTAATGAGCATCTTCCTGAATTTTTAACAGGGGATGCGGTACGCCTGAAACAAATTTTGGCCAAACTGCTGGAAAATGCCATTAAATTCACCCCCGCCCGTGGAAAGGTTTTTCTGACAGTAACACCCCTTTCGTTCCAAAACGGAAAATATGAAATACAATTTTCTGTTAGAGACACAGGTATTGGCATAAAACCAGAAGATCAGCAAAAGATATGGGGTACTTTTAACATGGCCGACATGTCACTGACCCGCAACCACGGCGGAGCGGGTTTTGGTCTTGCACTTTCCCGTCAACTTTGCCGGCTTTTAGGAGGAGATATGAACCTGAAAAGCGAATTTGGCAAAGGAAGCACATTCACTTTTACAATTAAAATGAGTGAAGGTTACCCGCCCCGCAAGAGCAGCAAAAACAAACATAATATCCTGGATATCCTTTTGGTAGAAGACAACCTGGTTAACCAAAAACTGACACAAAAAATATTGAT
>JALUYM010000419.1 GCA_027018745.1 Bacteroidales bacterium
AAGGGGCCGGATTTTTAAAGAAGTTGTTTAAAGTTAACTCATTATTACTAAGTACTATATAAATCAAATGAGCAAATTCTTATTCATTTTTCCCTATTCGATTATTCTATTGCAATGACATGAATTTTAGATGTAATTTATTTTTTTAGAGTATCTTATCAGGAACAAAACACCCTGAACTTTAAACAACTTCAAATCCAAAAATAAACGAATGACAAATTTCCAACGACAAAAATTTCCCACTTTCCGGGTCGCCGTCCGCTACCCTGCTTCGACCCGGAAGGAGAAGGCAACATTTACAATTTGTTTACCTTATCCCGGATTTCGTTCCATTTCTCCTCTCCGAACTTGGCGCCCACCACTTCGATAACGGTACCGGAAAGCAGCGAGCCGACATAACCGGCCTTTTCAAAACCCAGGTCGTTGGCCAGTCCGTACAAAAAACCGGAGGCGTACAGGTCGCCGGCGCCGGTGGTATCCACTGCACGGGCTTTGATGGGGGATATTTTGGTCACGGTTTCGCCCTGTTTCACCATGGAACCTTTGCTTCCCACCTTTACCACGGCAATGTCTGTTAACCGGGCAATGTCATCGAGTGCCTCCTCCGGCTCTTTTCCGGTAAAGGCTTTGGACTCTTCTTCGTTGGCAAAAACGATATCCACATAATTTTTCACCATATCATGCAGGAAATCCAGGTTGTCTTCCACCACATTGTAGCTGGCCAGGTCGAGCGAGACCTTCAGGCCGGCTTCTTTGGCCAGCTTCAAGATGGTTTCGAGCAAGGCATGGTTTTGCACCAGATAACCTTCCACATGTAAAATATCGTATCCTTCAAAGTTTTCTTTGGACAACATTTCGGGGCCCAGTTCCAGGGCAGCGCCCAAAAAAGTACCTAAAGTTCTTTCCCCGTCCGGGGAGATCATCACATTGGAAATACCCGAGGCGGTATCCGAGTAAAAAAGCATGGGTGTTATCCCGCTGTTTTTCAGGTCTTTTTCAAAAAACCGGCCGGTTTCATCTTTTCCCACACTGCCGATAAAAGCGGTTTCCATACCGAGTTTGGCCAGTCCGTGAATGGTGTTGGCCGCCGAGCCTCCCGAGGCCCTTTGTTTTTCAAGGTTTTTACTTTTTTCCTGTATCTGTGCCGAACGTTCGGCATCCACCAGTTGCATGCTGCCACGGGGGAGTTCCAGTTCTTCCAGTAACCGGTCATCTTCCATTTGCGTCAGCACATCCACCAGGGCATTACCTATTCCTATTATTTTCATATTTTAAAAATTTTTTGCAAAGGTAAATTTTTATTGAACTATCATTTTTGAGAAGGCATCTTTGTTCAATATAAAAACGGAATCAGCCTTTTTACTTTTCTCATATAATTTTTGTATTCGGGAAAGTTTTTCAAAAGAAACTTCTCTTCTTTTATTATTTTCATGGAATATGCACAAAATAATAAAATCAATGCAAGTATGCCTTTTAACTGGTTGTACATAAGTGCTGTTCCCAGAACTCCGGATAAAAGCCCGGTGTATATTGGATTTCTTGTGATGCTGTAAGGTCCGTTTGTTATCAGTTTGTGGTCTTTTTTTATCTCTATTCTTCCGCTCCAATTATTACCGAGTATATATCTGGAATAGGATGCAAAAATCAGGCCGGCAACAGCAATGATAAATCCAGTATAATAAAAGAAGTGATGATTGTAAAAAGAGCCATTTAATACGATGAATGGAACACGTTTTGAGAAGAGCAAATAAAAAGAGATCACCATAATAACCAGGAAAATACTTCTTGAGAGTAATGATTCTCTTTTGTGTGGTTCTTTGTTCTTAAAAGACAATATAATCCAGTAAATAGCAATTAAAACCCACAGAATGAAAATAGTTGTTTTGTAAATCAACATCTTATCAATAATTTATAATATGGGGAGGCTGTCGGCGATAGGAAGGCCTGTGGCGATTGTACCCGTAATATTCTCCGTTTTTATTTTGAAAATAACTTCGTCCCATCTGGTTAAAACGATAGGATAAAGTAATTTCGTGTGTAGTTCCGCTGCCCTGGTTTATGCCCCCTGTACCAAATTCAAAGGAATAATTTAAGGCAAGGCCGTAGCCAATATACCCGCCAAGATTAACCGCTATGGCGCCGGTATTGCGGTATAACAAACCGGCCCAGGCCTGTTTCTTGAAAATGGTCATGGCGGAGAGCTCAAAATTCCCAGGCATATTTTTCGTTTTACGATAAACGGAAAAAGCCTGAAGCTGCCATGTATCGGAGAAAGAAAAAAGATAGGACACGTGAGCAAGAAATTCGCGTTGCATTTTAAAATCAGGCTTCTGGGGATTATTGTAATAGTTGTTTTCGGCCAAAGCATTGGGCATGGCAAACCCCACATTCAGCCCCAGCCAGTTGTAGTCAATGCCAAAACCTGCATTGAACGTGTGGCCGTTCAGTGCAGTGCTGTTGGTCAGCAAGGGGTCGTTCGGGTTAATGCCGGTCATGTTGAACAGACTGACAGAGTTCTGAAAATAGTTTCCCCAAACGCCAAAGAAAATACGCTGGCCGGCACCTGTCTGCAATATGTACGAATAGCTTACGGTGGCATTAAATTGTGAAATAACGCCGGTTTTATCCATATAGATTTCGCCTCCGAGCCACATTTTTTCTTTATACATATTTCCAAAACCATACAGGCGGACTGTTTTGGGGCCGTTGGCAATATTAGTCCATTCGCGGCGGTAATTCAAAGAAATTTCCGAATAATTAAAATAGCCGGCCATGGCTTTGTTCAGTGTATACGGATTGAACAAATACTGTGTGGTCAACGGCAACTGTTGAGCAGACAAACTTCCACCGAAAAGCAACACCAACAGGGTGATATATGTCTTTACTTTCTTCATCAGCGAATAATGCTCAGGGTTCCGGTGTATTTTTTACCTGTTTTATCAATAATAACATAATAATATGTTCCTTGCGGCAACGGATTACCGTGATAATTTCCTTTCCAGTCATTGTTGTAATTTTCGGAGAAATAAACCAAACTTCCTGCACGGTTGTATATCCATAACTTAAACGGGCTCACTATTTCCTTATTATTCACTTTCCATTCATCATTAAAACCATCTCCGTTGGGCGTAAAAAAAGGCATGGCATGGGCAGAAGTTATAACCGGTTGGCCTCCACTGGCGTATTCGCCATAAAAGACTGATGTACCGGGACATACGTTTACATAAGCTTTTACAGTATATTTTCCCGGTTGTTTCAAATAATAAACGGGGGAAATAACATGCGGGGGCCAGATAATAGAATCATAATCCGAGGGGTTTTTAACCGTGAGGTAAACACTGTCGCCCCGGTTGAACAATACGGTGTCATTATAATAGACCTGCGAGCTGTCTTTCTTTAGCACAACAACGTCCGGTGAACCGTAAATGGTAATGGGCTTAGACAACGAATCCACACATCCGTAAGAGGAGGTTACTACCAGTTTAACAGTATAATTGCCCGGATAATACTGATGGTAAGCATAGATGTTGGGGCGGAATTCGGAACGGCCATCGCCATAATTCCAGTAACGGGTGGTGATGGTTCCGAAAGATACTTTGGTACTATCGGTAAAAAGGGTGTTCCCTTCCGAAGAGCAAAGACCGGAAAAGCTGAAATTGACTTTGGGTTTAGCGCCCACAGGCACCTGATGTTCCTTCACCAGAACGTTTCCCGATTTATAAGTCAGGCGCATGCCCACTACCCAGATTTGTGGTTTGGGAAAAAGATAAGTGACTGTATCCCCGGTGGCATCATCATATTTTCCATCCATGTTCAAATCCCACGAAACCTGCAACAGACTGTCTTTTCCGGTAGAAACATTGATGAGGGTTGTAGAATCCCCAAAACAAACCGTATCGTATTTAAAATCTGTATGATAATCATAATCAGGAGAAACCAGGAAATGCCGGGTTGTGCTGCAACCGTCGGCACCGGTAACTTTTACCCAGTAATTCACATTGTGGACCGGTGCCACCCTGATGGATGTATCAGTAGCCCCGGTATTCCATAAGTAATGGGGATATCCCCCCGAAACCCAAAGTACAGTGTCGGCTCCCGGTTTGGTTACCACTGTGTCGGAAATGTGTTGAACAACAGGGACCGGATTGACGATTACTGCTGTAGTGTCCCGGCCTGTTTTATCGTTCTGCGTCGTTACTTCTACCCAGTACTGTGTAGTTTGAGGAGGGGAAACACGGATACTTTGAAGTGTGTCGCCGGTATTCCAAAGATAATGTTTCATACCGTCGGGGGCCTTCAGTTGGACGGTGTCACCAAGGCAAATGGTATCCACGGGAACCGTGAAATGATAGCTGCAATAATTTTTCAGCGAAGAAGTATTGAGCGCACAAAGTTCAGCGTGGTATTTTTTTAAGGTATCCGGATTCTGTATGGCATCCACATAATCGGAAGCAATCAAACAGTTTACGGCGCTGGTATCATTTTTAGCCAGTTGAATATAATGTGCGGCCACCTGTCCTTCTGGTTCAATAATGCGACCATTCCAGGAAAAATTGATCAATGCAGTGTCGCCATGAAAAATATGGGTGGTGGATGTCGCACCCTGTACCGTAATGCCCGTTACGGGCTGGTTACCGGTAACCATGACCGTAAGCGAATACCAATGCAGGTTTCCGGGTATTTGTTTCCCTGTAAAACTGAGCTCTGTTTTGTTGTCCAGTGTTGATTGCTGAATTGAAACTTTATCACGCAGCAACAAGTATTCAAATACTTCCTGGTCGCCTGCCACCCAGATATTATCGGCGCCATCTTTTCCGTAGGCGGCAGCAATTTGTTCCATCTGGCTTTTGAAAGTGTCGAATGAAATATCCGGTGCAACGCCAAAATTCCGGAAGTTGTAAATTCCTAACCAATGATTGTCTTTGTTACTGTTCAATGCCATAAACCGGACATCTTTAAACAGGTTGTCATCTATCCTGTTGCGCTTAAAAGTGTGTTGGGAATAAGGCGTTGTTACAAATTCTAAATCAACGGGGTTGTTGTTCAAATCGTAATAATAACTGCTGGAGAATACAATATATCCGAACTCGTCGCGGGCAGGAAGCAGATGGTCTTTTCCGTTGAGAGGCAGCACATAAGTGTCCATGGTGATACCCCCCTTGACAAAAGGAGCTGTCATTTTGGTGGTGTAACTTATGTTGCGTTCCACCTGATAGGCCTGGTTGGAACCATAGGGAGGATTGACAAATCCACGGTTGGCAACACTGTATCCCTGCTGCCACAGGAAAGCCATTTTTTCCCAGCTGAGAAAACCGGTTGTGTCCGTTTCATGCACATCTTTTCCGGATTGGATGACAAAATGGTCGGTTCCGAGAGAAAAAGGGACATCCTGACCGGTACCATCGGTCATAAAAAGATGGGAAAAAAGCGGATAGACTTTGTTGTAAACATCTGTGGTGGCGTCGTCGTTCTGTAAAACAAGTGCAAAGGACTTGTTGTATTTAAAATAGGTAATTTTTGACCTGACACCAATGGGCGGGGCGGCAAAGGTAACGGTGATTTTTACGTTACTGAGTGCCTGGTCCTGGGCAAAAACCTGCGCAGGACATACCATTCCCCATAGTAACAGGACGATAATAATGAGCCGGTTCATTTGTTTGTTTTCCAATAACCCTGAGTTTCTGGTTCAATTGATAAAAGTATTAGAAATCGGGATATGACAAACAACGGGAAGAAAATTTTTTCAAAAATATTTGCAAATAAAAATTATTCCATATCTTTGCGCCCTCAATAAAAGAAAACAGCCTCCATAGCTCAGTTGGTTAGAGCATCTGACTGTTAATCAGAGGGTCCTAGGTTCAAGTCCTGGTGGGGGCGCTCAGAAAAGAACAAAAGAAGTAAAACCGCTTAAGTCTTTAGATTTGAGCGGTTTTTCTGTTTTTCCCCGACGATTTTTAATTGTATGTCGCATTTGGATGTAAAACCGCACAGGTTGATCCCGCTTCATGCTTAATTATCCATTATCGGGAGCAAAAGGGCAGGGGATTTTCGATCCGTGATCTTTGAAGCGTAGTAGTCTGCTCGGTTTTCTTGCAATGTTCGGGCCGGGGCTGGTGGTAATATTTGCCAATAAAGATAAAAGCCAAATCGAACTTCTCCTGAACCTGACGTTATAGTGCCCCTTTTTTAAAAAAATGGTA
>JALUYM010000420.1 GCA_027018745.1 Bacteroidales bacterium
TTTTGAAACCGTTGCTGCGCCAGTTGCTGCCTCGAAAGTTTAACGTTGTAGGGTATCCAGATACCGGCAGTTTTTCCGTATTTGGCCATGTTGCTGATGTAATAGCGGCTGATGAGCCCGCCCATGCTGTGGGCCACAATGTCCACCCTGTTTTGGATGAAACCGTTCTCCAGGTAGGCTTTACGGAGTTCCTGGATGTAGCGGCCCAGTTTTTGTGCCTGTCGCTCGATGGTGGACTCCTCAATCGGGCCTTTGTAATATTCACGGACAATGGCATCGTACTTGTCGTGCCGCAGTTGTACGGCAAGGTGTTCCCAGGTGGTTTCGTCACCGGTAAACCCGTGTACCAGCATCACCGGCGGCCTGCATACCAGAATGTTAAAAGTATAACTTCCCGGGTTACCGTCTTTATCTTCGTAAGTCAGGGTAACGGGTACTTCGGCCGCCCACAGGTCGCCCGAAAGGCCATGTACCCCTTTCAGTCCGGGTTTTATGGGAATGTGCTTGATAAGAAAACTGTTTTTCAGGTAGGCCGGCGGAACGTATTCCATGTCGCCTTCGCCGTTCGCATCCATTGTTAAAGGGAGTTTTGAAGCGGTTTGAGGGGCAAATTCTCCCAATGCAGGGGGGTGTACAACAATGGAAGAAGGATTGATACCGCTGGTTTTGATATGCAGTTTCAGGGTGGTGAAGCCGTCGGAAACAATCCCGAAATTCTTGTCGGGCTGGTAAACACCCAGCGTTTCGTTGGAAACTTCCATCTGCAGGGGCTCCAGTTGGATGTTCATCTCTTTGAAAAGGGGATGCTTACCCTGTGCTTTGGCATCGAATTTATAATTGCCGGTTGTATCGGTTACAAGTGATTCCCCGAACCCGACCAGCAATACTTTGGCATCATGGACCGGGTGGCCCTTGTCGTCGATAATTTTACCTTTTAAATGGATTTCGGAGAGGTCAAGGTTGGTTTTGTCCAAAGAAATGGTTTTGGCACGGAAGCCTTTGGCATAAACAGAAACCACTACTTGTTTCGCCTGTACGCTGTCTGTGTCTGCCGGCACAGCCAGTCCCATTTGCTTATAAAAATAATTTCGTGCTTTTCCGATTTGTTCATCGCATTTTTCCAGTAAACTCCCCAGCGCCATGGTAACCTGGCCCAGTTGCCCCACATGGCCATTCGTTTCAACGGAGCCCGAAATTCCCCCGTATTTTGAATCGATCAGGGTTATACTGCCCTGATAATGATCGGCATGGGTATGGATCAGACTTTTCATTTTGTCATTTCCAACCGCTTGCTTGTCCTGTCTCAGTTCGGCAATCTTTTTTCTTATTTTATCCTGGGTTTTCGGGTTTGTCACCGACACAATCTCGGTTTCATAATCCAATAATCCGTGAAAGTTGCCATAATGTTTGTTTATAATACGAAAGCCTGAAACCTCGTCTGTATAGAGCCATCGGTTATTGTCCCTAAAATCTTGTTCCAGGGTTTTATTATTGGGCGGGCCCCAAAACGAATCCCGATAATTAATGTTGATGGTGCTGTCACTGTTCCACAAATCGTATCCGCTGTTGAGGAAAACCCTGAACCCGTTGTTTCTCGCCCATTCCAGAACCGTGCTGGTGACCAGTTTGTTATAAACCTGGTTTGTCCTCACCGTGGGATGATACCTGGGGTTGGAAGCGGGAACTATCTCAATTTTGTATCCTTTCAGAAGAATGGAAGGGTCTTTTTTATATTCCTGTTTCAGGAAATCGAAATGCTTTTTGACGAACTCTTCGGGTGTGGTGGGTTTGAAATCCGAATAATCAAACTGCCTCACACCGGTTTCACCGGATATCTGGGCTTCCGTGCTTTTTGCAAATAGCATTATGAGCAAAAGGGACAAAAATGTCAGGAACCCGGGGGAATAAACTACGGCCTTTTTCATAATTGTTGTGTTAAGAAATGTGAAACTTTTGTTTGGAACTTTATAATGTTACAAATATAAATAAAAAAAGTATAACTTACAAGTTTTTAGAATGATAAATCATGTTTACAAGTACAACTTTTGCTTAAATATATAAAAAGACGGACACTTCTTGTAATACCTAAAAAGAATAAATGGCATAGAAGATAATGCCATTATTTTATTGGTTATTTAACTTTCCAAAAAACAGAAAAGGCAAATGCAATGATATATTACGGGAGTAACTACACAGATATTCACCTATGGAACTTTTTGTGCAAAATGCTGCTATGTTATCTCTTGTCGTTATTAGTCCAGTTCGTGAACTACCAAACCTGATCGAAGTTTTGGCTCAAACCAGGTTGTTTTGGGCGGCATGATCCTGCCGCTGTCCGCAATATTTATCAACTGGTCCATGCTCACAGGATAAAGGGCAAAAGCAACTGCCATCCTGCCACTGTCGACAAGTCGTTTCAACTCTTCCAACCCCCGGATACCCCCAACAAAATCAATGCGTTTATCGGAGCGCAGATCTTTAATATTAAAAAGCGGGTCAAGAATCTGCCTGGTGAGAATGGTTACATCCAACACATCAATGGGATCCTCATCATCATAAGTCCCTCTTTTTGCTGTCAGTGAGTACCATAATCCATCAAGGTACATGGAAAAATTGTGCAGTTGGGCAGGCCTGTAAACCTCAGGGCCAACTTCCCTGATGTTGAAGGAATGGGCCAGTTTTTCAAGAAGTTCTTCTTTGACCATGCCATTCAGGTCTTTGATGACCCGGTTATAATCAATAATGGAAAGTTGATTGGCCGGAAAATGAACGGCAAGGAAATAGTTATATTCTTCAGTACCTGTATGGTTCAGGTTGGCTTTCCGTTTTTCGTTGCCCACCAAAGCTGCCGCTGCAGTACGATGATGCCCATCAGCCACATAAACAGAAGGAATGGAGGCAAATAATTCCACCAGGCGGTCAATGGTCATTTTGTCACGGATGACCCAAAAATGGTGACCAAAACCATCATTAGCCGTAAAATCATAATCGGGGGCATGGTTTTTAACAAAATCAGCGACAATTTTGTCTATTTCTTTCACGTTGGGATAGGTGAAAAATACCGGTTCCATATTGGCATTGGTTACCCGCACATGTTTTATGCGGTCTTCTTCTTTGTCTTTCCGTGTCAGTTCGTGTTTTTTAATAACGTTGTTCAGATAATCATCCACACTGGCACAACCCACCACACCATATTGCGTTTTGCCGTTCATGGTTTGGGCATAAATATAAAGATATTCTTCTTCATCCGCTTTCAGCCATCCTTCTGCCTTGAATTTTTCAAAATTTTCCCTGGCTTTTTGGTAAACGGCTTCACTGTATAGATCGGTCCCTTCGGGAAGGTCAATTTCCGGTTTTATAATATGCAGCAATGAATAGGGGTTGCCGGCGGCTTCCTGGCGTGCTTCTTCTGAATCTAAAACATCATAAGGGCGGGAAGCTACTTTTTCTGCCAGTTCTTTGGGTGGCCGAAGGCCTTTAAAAGGTTTTAATACTGCCATAATGTCCAGATTTATTGATAAAAAAATCGGTTTGTGGTTTTTTTACCACAAACCGACATAAAAATAATTGTTTAATCTTCAGGCAAATAATCTGGCCTGATATTCGGGTCCTTTGGCATAGGTTCGCTGTAATGACCATTGCCGTTGCCATTGTTATTATGATTATGGTTATGATAACCGTTGTTATAGTTTCCGTGATTATTTAAAGAACGTTGCAGGGATGAAATCAGTGCACCAACCATTTTGGTCATTTCCATAAGCTGGGTCCTTGATTCCTCTTCGTGTGATTCACTCATAATATTCAATCCATATGACAGTGTTGTGTAAACCATACACTGACGAATGGCACTTTTAGCCATGCGGAGATAATAAATGAACTGTGTTTTGTTACGGGCAGAACCTTCAGCAATATAGAGGGCAATGTTGCGGGCAGCATCATTAAAACGGACGGCCAGTTGTGATTTGTCGCTTTCAGGGAACAGCATGGTCACATCCTGTAACCAAGTGATGTAGTCCAGCGATTTATGGTAGATACGCAAATCTTCAAAACGGAAAAATGTTCCTGTGCGTTCCTGCTGTTCGTTTTTTTCTTCATTCTTATTTTCTTCGTTGTACATCATAATAATATGTTTTTAAATGTTTTGTTTTTCCATTTCAAAATGAAATGGAAGTTTCCCCGGCAGATGGGGATAAAGTTATATTTGATTTATAAATTAGTTAACTTGAAATTTTTTATCGCCATTTTCAAAGAAAGCAATAATTTGTTTTGCTGCAGCCACCCCGGCGTTAATGTTGGCCTCTGCTGTCTGGGCTCCCATTTTCTTGGGGGTAAAAAAACAGCGGTCACCAAATTCTTCTTCTATGGCCTCATGATTATCAGGTTTGATATCGGAAAGATAGGTAAAATCGCTTCTTTCCCTAAACATTTTCATCAACCCTTCTTCATCGATAATCTCTTTACGTGCTGTGTTCACGAGAGTGGCACCGATTTTCATTTTTGACATCAGGTCAAAATTAATCGACTTGATGGTGTGCTCATTGGCAGGGATATGCAAACTTATATATTCACAGGTTCGGTACATCTCTTCCAGATTGTCGAAAACTGTCACGCCGTCATCTTCCATAACTTCTTTCGGTACAAATGGGTCATAGGCAAAAACTTTCATACCGAAACCTTTGGCAACCCGGGCAACATTTTTACCCACATGTCCGTAAGCCTGAATACCCAGCTTTTTCCCTTTCAATTCAGTTCCCGGTTTGCCGTTAAAATGATTTCTTGCCTGGAAAACCATCATGCCCAGCACCAGTTCGGCCACGGCATTTGAATTTTGTCCCGGCGTATTTTCCACCACAATGTCGTGGTTTGATGCAGCGGCGAGGTCCACATTATCATAACCTGCTCCGGCGCGCACCACAATTTTCAGATGTGGAGCTGCATCGATAATTTCTTTTGTGATTTTATCGCTGCGAATGATGAGGGCTTCCACATCGGCCACGGCTTTTTTTAAATCATCCTGACTTTCATATTTTTCAAAAAAGCTTACGCTATACCCTTCCTTTTCAAAAACAGATTTAATTTTTTCAATGGCAGCTCCCGCAAAGGGTTTAACAGTAGCAACAAGAATTTTTTTCATAGCTTAACAATTTACGGATAGTAAAAATTACAGTTTTTAACTTTAACGGAGTTAACCGTTATTTATTGGCCTTTTCAAATTCTCTCATACACGCAACAAGCGCTTCCACACTTTCCATGGGAAGTGCATTATAAAGAGAAGCACGAAATCCGCCTACCGAACGGTGACCTTTAACGCCTACCATTCCTTTTGAAGTAGCAAAGTCAAGGAATGCTTTTTCTTTTTCTTCCATTCCATCGTTCATAACAAAACAAACGTTCATGATAGAACGATCTTCTTTGTTGGGAACAGTACCTTTGAACATGGTATTCCGGTCAATTTCATCATAAAGCAAAGCTGCTTTTTTCATATTGATCTCATGGATGGCTTTCACACCGCCGAGGTCTTTTACCCAATGCAGGGTTTGCAGTAAGGCGTATACGGCAAAAACCGGGGGGGTATTAAACATACTCCCTTTGTCAATGTGGGTTTTATAATTAAGCATCGTAGGGATTTGACGGTCCACATTACCGAGAATATCATTACGGATGATCACAAAAGTTACTCCGGCAGGAGCAAGGTTTTTTTGTGCACCACCATAAATAAGGACATATTTGGAAACATCTACCGGGCGGCTTAAAATGTCTGATGACATGTCTGCCACCAATGGCACGGGCGAGTCTATGTCTGTTTTTGTTTCTGTTCCGTAAATGGTATTGTTGGTTGTAATGTGAAAATAATCGACATCTTCCGGGATAACATATCCTTTAGGGATATAAGTGAAATTTTTATCTTCGGAAGAAGCCACGACATTTACTTCACCAAAAAATTTTGCCTCTTTGATAGCTTTTGAAGACCAGGCTCCTGTGTTTAGGTAAGCCGCTTTTTTGTTCATCAGGTTGTAAGGCACCATGGCAAACTGCGTACTGGCCCCGCCACCAAGAAACAAAACCGAATAATTGTCTGGAACATTTAACAGCTCTTTTAAAAGTTGCTGTGCCTCTTCCATAACAGCTACAAACTCTTTGCTGCGATGCGAAATGGACAACAG
>JALUYM010000421.1 GCA_027018745.1 Bacteroidales bacterium
TACGCCGGCATCAGGTTTGCCAACGAATTGCACGAATTACACAAATTTTTTTGTTTCTGCCGCACCTGTGCAGGTGCGGCAGAAACCTTTCTGTTTCGTACAGTATTTTTCGTGTAATTTGTGTAATTCGTTGGTAAAAAAAGCCTTTGTGAGGGAGCGTCCGGGAACGAATTCCCGGTCAACAGATTGTATCTTGCAACCCGACAGTCTGCGAATAAATTCGCAGGCTGTAAATTGAGCCGTCCTGACCGTAGCGTCAGGACTGTAGTCCCGATCGTAGTTTCGGGACAGCTCAGGAAGTTGCCTTGGAATTTATTCCGGACAATGTTTTGTTAGATTTACTGATCCAAGTTGACACTTGAAACAGTATGTTGTTTCCGGCCATCTGTTCCCTTTCTTTCGTTACATTTGCTTTCAAAATCAATTCCGTGAAAAGGCAGGCACAACAGGTTTCATTCGGTCTGGGTTTCCGGCTTTCGTTGGTGGGGCGATGGCTGTTCCTGTTGTTGCTCTTTTTTGCATTCCTTTTGTCCCCTGTTCTGGCGCAGCATCAACCCGGCAAAAAAACAAAAAAGTTTTTTGAACAGGCTAAAGTGGCTTATCAGGCAGGAAATATCCTGGAGGCACAGGCGATTCTGCAAAAAGTTCTGAAACGCGATACCCTTTTTGCGGAAGCATACTTTTTGCAAGGTGATGTTTTTGCTTCTGCTAAGCAACCTGCAAAGGCCGTGGGCAGCTACCGGAAAGCCCTGGCGCTGGATTCAGTTTCTTATCCTCAGGCTTTCTATATCCTGGCACATCTTGAATTTCAATCCGGAGATTATCTTGCTGCTTTGCACGATGTCCGTCATTTTCTGAAAATATCCGGTGGCCTGGGCAACACCGGCGCCGAAAAATTGTTGCAAAAGGCCGCTTTTGCCGTAAAAGCCGTGCAAAATCCTGAAAATATTCGGCTTACCCGGTTAAACAGCCAAATCAATACGCCGGCGGATGAGTATATTAATTTTGTGAATGCTGATGAGAATTGGTTGGTCTTTACCCGGAAAGTTCCTGAAAAGAAAAACGGGAAAACAGTTTATGCCGAACATTTTTTTTCCTCCGTTAAAACGGGAAAAAGATGGCAAAAACCGAAAAAAATGCATTTTCCCTGGGATTCAACCCTCAATATGGGTGCCATGAGCCTGTCAGTAGATGGCCGGACCATGTACTTTACAGGCTGCTACTGGCCTGGCGGTTATGGCCGCTGTGATATTTACGTTAGCCGGAAATTGGGTAATACTTGGCAATTTCCCCGGCATTTGGACCGCAAAGTGAATACTCCTTCGTGGGATTCCCAGGCGGTGATCTCTTCCGATGGAAAGCGCCTGTTCTTTGCTTCCAAAAGACCGGGTGGCAAGGGTGGCTCTGATATATGGATGTGTGTCAGACAGTCCAATGGCCTTTGGGGAAAAGCTGTTGACCTGAGTGACAGTATCAATACACCGGGAAATGAAATGGCGCCTTTTCTTCATGCTGATGGCCGTACGCTTTATTTTTCTTCTGACGGGCGCACAGGAATGGGGGGATATGATTTGTACGTTTCTCGTGAAGACAAGGGAGGCCATTGGTCTAAAGCGGTGAACCTGGGCTATCCGATAAACACAAAAGCCAATGAAATAAACCTGTTTGTTTCGGTAGATGGCCGCCGGGCATGGCTTTCATCCGACAGAAATACAGGAAACTACGACATTTATTCTTTTCCTTTGTATGATGGAGTCCGTCCCGGCAGGGTTTTGTTTGTAAAAGGGGTTGTGACGGATGCCCATACGGGAAAAAAGTTATCGGCCAAAGTAGTCCTGACCAATTTATCAACGGGCCGGCCTGTGGACTCGGTGGTTTCTGATCCTGTTTCCGGCCAGTTCCTTGTGATTTTGCATGCAGGCACGGATTATGCTTTCCATATTTTGAAAAAAGGTTATTTGATGTATTCGCAGCATTTTGACCTGATAACATTTCCTCATCTTATTTCCATTAATAAAAATTTTGCTTTGAAACCGGTTTCCAAAGGCAATGTTATGCGCCTGCATAATATCCTTTTCGATTTTGACCGGGCCACATTACGGGATTCTGCTTTTCCGGAACTCAACAGACTGATCCGGTTCCTGAAAGAAAATCCCCGTATTCATATCCTTATCGCCGGTTATACAGATAATATTGGAAGCAAGGCTTATAATCTGAAACTTTCACAGGCACGCGCCAAAGCTGTTTTTGATTACCTCGTTTTAAAGGGTATTGCTGCCGGGCGTATGACATATCAGGGCTTTGGCAGTTCGCATCCCGTTGCCGGCAATCAAACCGCCGAAGGAAGGGCTGCCAACCGCCGCACAGAGATTGTGATAAAATAGATTTTTTTGGATTTTGCCTTCAAAAAGTGTTATCACAAAACATTGGAAATGCCAATATTATATTTCGATCTTTAGTCCGTCGTAAGCCAAATGGATAAAATCGGGAAGTTCTTTTTCAACTTCATCATGGAAACCCATTAAATGACTGATATGGGTAATATAAGCCTGTTCGGGATGGAGGAATTTTAAGACTTTAACTGCTTCATCCAGGCAAAAATGAGAAGGATGCGGTGTTTTACGCAAAGCATTCAGGACAATGACCCGGCTTCCGGTCATTCGCTCCAGTGTTTCGCCGGGAATGTAATTGGTATCCGTCAGATAGGAGAAATCCCCTATACGAAATCCCAGCACTTCCATTTTCATGTGCAGGGCAGGTAAAGGGAGGATTTCCATGTTGCCTGCAAAGAACTTTTTGTGCCCGATGGGAATGGTGTTGAACTCGGGAACACCACGATAGCGGACATCAGAGAATGCATAGGAAAATTCTCTTTGAATGGCTTCTATATCACGGGGGAGGGCATAAATGTCCATGGCTTTTTTATAAATATAATTGAAAGAGCGCACATCGTCCAGCCCGGCAATGTGGTCTTTGTGGCAATGGGTAATGAGAATGGCATCCAGTTTTTTGATGTTTTCCCTTAAAAGCTGGTATCTGAAATCGGGACCGGCGTCAATATTCAGATGAAAACCATTTTGTTCTATGTGAACGGAACTTCGCAACCGGTGGTCTTTTTTAGTCCCTTTGGTACACACATCACAGGAGCAGGCAATCACAGGAACCCCCTGTGAAGTGCCGGTCCCAAGAAAAGTAATCTTCATTTTTTGTGTTTCTGAATTTCTGTGCCAAAGGTAGCCTTTTCAGGGAAATGCACGGATAGCAGAGAATAATAAAAGTGAAAAACAAGCATTGGCATTTTGGGGCGATGCACAAAGACTGCAAAATTCAGAGACAGCGGGTATCAACGTAAGAATTATGTAAACATAACCGGAAATTTGCGTATATTTTTTTGCGAAAAGTAGCCGTATTTCAATTAATTCCTATTTTTGCAAGCCTTGGAACGCTCCTACCGGCATGAAGGCCGGATATGTAAAAAATATATTATGGAAAAGAAAGATCAAATCAATCAAAATTCTGCTGAAAAGCAGGAGGAGAAGCCCCGGGTTGAAACATTGCCCCGAATTGTAAAACAGGAAGCTGGCCAACTAAGTAAAGAGGATAAAGACAGGATCATCGGAATGATCCGGTCTGCGGTAGTCCCAAAACCAAAACGTATTCCAAAAGCCAAAGGCCGTCCGAAAAAACAAATCACCAAGCCATTGAAAGAAAAGATACTGGCCCTTTTGCGTGATAGAGGCCCGGGGGAAATGCTTTCTCAAAAGCCGTCTAAAAAGAAAACCAAAAAAGGCCAACAGGGTTTTTCGGAAACCGAAAGAGCTTATATTCTCGGATTGCTTAGGGATACAGCTAAAAAAGAGGTTGTCGGTAAAAAATCAGAAAGAGAACAAGCGATTGATTATGACCATTTAAACAAGCAGGAACTGGTAGAAATGCTGGAAGAGGTTGTCCAGGAAAAGGATATTTCACGGATAAAAGACCAGGTAGCCAAAATCAAGGTAGCTTTTTACCGGCTGAACAAAGAAGAAATTGCACAACAAAAACAAGCCTTTGTTCAAGACGGGGGAACAGAAGCCGAATTTCAACATCTACCTGATCCTTTGGAGAAGCGTTTTGACGAAGCTTTTGCCATTTACAGGCACAATCGGGCCAAATACAATGAAGAACTTGAAAAGGAAAAACAACAGAACTTAAAAAAGAAATTTGAAATTCTTGAAGAACTAAAAGAATTAATTAATTCGGAAGAGACGCTCAAGAAAACATACGATGAGTTTAGGCTTCTGCAGGAAAAGTGGAAAGAGATCGGTGTGGTCCCTGCCAACGAGTTGAACAATCTTTGGCAGAATTATCATTTTCTGGTCGAGAAATTCTTTGATAAGGTGCGTATCAATAAGGAATTACGCGATCTGGACCTGAAAAAGAACCTGGAACAAAAACTGGCACTTTGCGAAAAAGCAGAAGCGCTGTTGGAGGACAGATCTATTTTAAACTCGTTTAAAAAACTGCAACAATATCATGATGAATGGCGGGAGATCGGCCCCGTGCCCCGCGACCTGAAAGACCAGGTCTGGGAACGGTTTAAAGCAGCTACGGACAAGATCAACCAACTACGTCGCGAACATTACAAAGAAATTCACGAGGAACAGGAGAAAAATTACGAGGCCAAAGAAGTACTTTGCAAAGAAGCAGAAAAAATATTGGCCGAAGAAAAGCCTGTCCGGGTGAAGGATTGGCAGAAACTGACCGACCGGTTTAATGATTTGCTTAACCGCTGGAAAAGTATTGGAAGGGCACCGAAGTCGAAAAACGACCTGATTTGGAAACGGTTTAAAACATCATTGGATACTTTTTATGCCAACAAGCGTGCTTTTTTCTCGGCACTCAAAGAGAGCCAAATGGAAAACTACAGCAAAAAGCTGAAACTTTGTGAACAGGCTGAGGCTATTCAGGAAAGTACGGACTGGAAGAATACTACCAATGAGTTGATACGCTTGCAAAAAGAATGGAAAGAAGTGGGTCCTGTCCCCCGGAAATACTCGGATAAAATCTGGAAACGTTTCCGTGCTGCCTGTGACGAATTCTTTAACCGGAAATCGGCTTTTTATAAAAGCAACCATCAGGAAGAAGATGAAAACCTGAAACAGAAAGAAATGCTGGTAGAGGAGATGCTTGCCTTTGAAATGAAAGATAAAAAAGAGGATAACCTGAACGCCCTGAAAGCTTTTCAGCAAAGGTGGTTTGACATAGGCCATGTGCCTTTTCATGCCAAAGACAAGATATACAAACGTTATCATGAAGCATACGAGAAATTGTTGAACAGCATGCACCTTTCACATGCCGAGCTCACAGCCCAGGGATTTGTGAACAAGCTGGAGGCTTTGAAAAAATCACCGGAAGCAGAACACCGGCTCTTCCGCGAACGTTCGGCCCTGTCTGCCAAGATGAAAAAATTGCAGGAGGATATTGCCTTGTGGGAAAATAACATAGGCTTCTTTTCCAGCTCCAAAGCCAGTGAATTGGTGAGTGGCTTTGAAAAAAAGATTGAGCAGGCAAAAAAAGACCTGGCATTGCTGAAAGAAAAAATCAGAATGATCGACAGGGAACTGTGAAACTAAGCCGGTCCAACAAAAGCACTGTCCTGCCTGTTGTTAATTTATCAAACCATGAACATCGTCTTTAATAAGTCGTGCTATCCCCGTATGCAGGAGCTGGCTGATGGTTCGGTGGACATGATCTTTACGGATCCCCCTTATTTTCAGTATCGTGCACAAAATATAAAAGGTTTAAAAAGCCATAAGGATGTAGTGACAGAATTTGATTTTGATGGTTTTCGTTCAGAAAAACAGTACCTTGCTTTCCTTGAGACTGTTTTGAAAGAATCTTTCCGTGTGGCCAAACAAGGTGCCAGCGGCTATTTGTTTTGTTCTGATGATTTTGTTTCGTTTCTTAATCGTATCTTGGAAAAGACAGGTTTCCGGGTACGCAAAGTAATACATTGGCACAAAACCAATCCTTTTCCTGCTATTTCTTCCCGGAAAATGTTTTCCAACAGCATGGAGCTGCTTATCCATTTTT
>JALUYM010000422.1 GCA_027018745.1 Bacteroidales bacterium
CTTGTGGCACAATCCATACCGGTTTATCCGGATAGAATGTTTTTTCCAGCAAACGGGTGATTTTTCCAACCACTGTTACCGGAGCATTGGGTATGGGATAAGGATCGGCCATTACAATATCCATGGCTCCGGCATAACGCCATGCCTGGGATGGGGCCATAAAAACCATGGTTACCGGATGATACGGGTCCAGTTTTTTTATTAACTTATAGGCATCAATAAGTGGTCCCGGCGGTTTGCCCTGCCCCACCGGCTCATCAGCAATATACCATGAGAGTAAAGCAGGATTGTTTCTGAAAGCCAAAATCTCCCGGACCAGAAGTTTTCTCTTTTCATTTTTTGATACATTCATTTTCGACCTTACACCACCCTCTCCGGTGACGCTTAACAGATTATAGTTTACTTTCATACCCAATGAGGCACACCGGTTCATATAGGCTTTTCTTTGTTTGAAGGTTTTTCTGTTAATCTTTTGGTAGGGTGACATTAGGTTGAATCCCTTTACTACTTCTTCCTCGGGCAAAGTAGGATATACTGGTGAATAGGTGTAAAAACCAAACGGGATAAACGGTAATCCGTTAACAATCAAACTTCCTGTCAGGCGGTCTATTTTTACCGCATTGAATTTTGGAGGCAAAATGGTCAACATTACGGTGGTGTCCTCCAGAATATTTCCCTGCCGGTCTTTTATTTTGCATTGTAAAGGAATTTTGCCTCTTTTGAATCCGGCAATACTGAATGCCAATCTGTTCATTCCTTTTTGCAATACGGTTTTATGAATAAGCGGAACCCCTTTTGTGAAAACCTCTCCTGTAAGGAAACTGTTTCCCGACCTGTTTTTTACATAAAAAAGCAGTTCTGCTGTTTTTTCTGTGGTATAATAATTTTGCCGTAGCACGATGGTTACCGGCTGTGCCGAAAGTGAAGCCGAAAAAGCGGTTAATAATAAAAAAGAAATACTGAAAACGTAAATCTTAATTTTCGACATAATATAAAGTTTAAATGGATGTAAAATTTTTCTTTCGGTTCTTTTCATCCTTTTTTATATTGGCTTGATCTCTGCCACAAACAAAAGTAAGGAGAACATTTATAAAATGCAACTTTTCCTGATTTTTGATTTTCCCCGTGAAATCAGCAGGATCATTCAGAGAATGAATATCATTAAACCTAGATAGAAAATTATCATAATCTATCAAAGGTTTTCTTTATGCCCCATTTTTGTTATTCTACAGCTTTTTCAACAAATATGTTTATGGATTTGTGATGAATGATCATCTGTTGTTTTGATTTTTTTCTCTCCCGAAAAGTCTTTGGTAAACCGGTTCATATCTTCAACGAGCATGTCTGCCATGTCATGACTGAAGTTTTCCTTGATTACTATCCTTAAAACATCCACTTCTTCGGCATTGGCAGGGAGCGAATAAGCCGGAACGATCCATCCCCTTTCACGCAGTTTGTCTGATAGCTGATAAACGGTAAACGTGTTTTTATCTTTCGCCATCAGGGCAAGAATGGGTAATTTTATGTCTTCGTTAACCAGTTTTAAATTGCGGATTTTTTTCAATTTGGAAGCGAGATACCGTGCATTTTCCAAACTGTTTTCCATGATAGAACGATAACCTTCTTTTCCTAAACGAAGCAGATTGTAATATTGAGCTATCATCATGGCACTTCCGCGCGAAAAGTTCAATGTGTAAGTTGCCTCCTGGCTGCCAAGGTAGTTGACATAAAAAATCAGGTCTTCCGGCAGGTCTGTTTTATCACGCATAATCAACCATCCCACTCCGGGATAAACCAAACCATATTTGTGGCCCGAAACATTAATGGAATGCACATGCGACAGGCGGAAATCCCATTTAAAATCTGGATAGAGGAAAGGCAAAATAAAACCACCGCTGGCACCATCTACATGAATAGGAATATGCCATCCTTTCTCCTTTTCAACTTCCTCAAGCATGGTATTGATTTCCTGAATGGGATCAAGTTGTCCGGTAAAAGTTGTCCCCATCACGACTCCCACACAAATAGTGTTTTCGTCGATGCGTTGCCGCACTTCTTCCGGAGTAATGGTAAAGCGGTTTTTTTGCATGGGGATAATACGCATTTCCACATCAAAATAACGAGCAAATTTTTCCCAAACCACATGTACATCGGCACCAATGACCATGTTTGGGTTATGAATGGTTTTCCCCTGTTTTTTCCTTCTTTTACGCCAGCTCCATTTGTGGGCCAGCAATCCCAGCATTATGGCTTCCGAAGAGCCAATGGTGGCCGTTCCAATGTATTCCCTGCTTTCGGGAGCGTGGTAAAGCCTGGCCAACATGTTAATGACCCGCTCCTGTATTTTTCCGGTTTGGGGATATTCGTCCTGGTCCACCAGGTTTTTGTTCAGGGTTTCCGCAATGAGTTTTTCGGCCTGTGGTTCCATCCAGGTGGTGACAAAAGTGGCAAGGTTCAGTGCAGGATTTCCATCAATATTTAGTTCATCATGGATAAGCTGGTACACCACATCGGCATCCAGCCCTTCGTTGGGTATGCGGAACCTGGGAACAGGTGTAGTAAAAAACCTGTTGGCATAAGTTGTTGAAACAGATCCTTTTTCGTTAAGTTTTTTCTTGTTGGATATCATAATTTTCTAATTTATGTTTATGTTGAAAAATACTCAGCGTAATAGCAATGATGGAAAATAAAATGCCAAAGTACATAATTACCTGGTAACCCATGGAAGCCACAAGGAACCCGCCAATGGCCCCGCCCAAAACATTGTCAATACTTTGAAATGAATTGGCAAGACCAAGGGCTTCACCTCTTTTTTTCTCATCGGTAAGCTCCACTACGCTAATGTTCATCCCTGTCGAGATAAATGCCCAGGAAAAGATCATGAGCATAAAACCAAAGATGCCGATATAATAAAAATGGGACCACATGCCGGTCAACATAAGTATAAAACTGATGGCATAAGACAAAATTCCAAGGTTCATGGTCAGAAAAGCACTTTTTTTCTTTGCTATTTTTCCGGCGGTGATAAACAAAACAACACCAACTGCTGTACTGAGGGCATATACCAAGGAAGAACCGGTAGTGCTCAAATGAAAAGCCTTTTTCATGAGTAACGGATACATGGCATAAACCGGTGCCGGTGCCAGTAAAATAAAGATCCACCGGACATTTAAAAGTAAAAGCGCTTTGTTCTTAAAATTCAACCAGTGTTTCCAGCGAATATGCCCGTGAAAATAGCCATTGAAAAGTTCGGCAAAATGTTGCTTTGGCCGCATCATGCTAAAGTGCAAATGATCATGGGAGGCTTTCGCCTGATGATGTTTGTAAAACGGTAGGTAGGCCAGGATGGCAAGCAACAGGAAAGGAAGTGCCACCACCGCTTTGGCATATAACGAGGTAACCAACAACCCCACTACTGTCCCAAAAGTCATAAAAGCCTGCATCCGGGCAATATATTTGTCCCATAAATCTTTCGGATAGGTATTGGTGATCATTACGCTGGCATAGGTAAAGATACTTGCCGTGAAGGTTCCGAAAATAAAAGCCAGTGGAATAAGAAATTTTCCATTGAGCAAAGTTATGGCCAGCCAGGCAATAAAAGTAAGGATGCTTCCTGTAAAGATCAGGTTGTTTAATTTAAATTTTGAAGTAAGGTGTCCCCATATAATAGCACCCAGGGCAATGCCCAGGTTTATCATGGCAAAAGTAAGTCCTGCCCGTGAAGTGGTTTTGGCAAGCAAGGGCAATGCCACAATGCCGATACCCCATACCACCCCGTTTATAATGCTGAACGGAAGGGACAGATAATAAAAATTCGGTTTTTTCGCAGTCATAAAAGTTTTTATTGCCCTAACGGCTTGTAAAAATAATGAAAGTTACCTTATTGTTTATTTTAAAACGGCAAGGGCTTCATCATAATTGGGTTCATCCACAATTTCCGGGACTTGTTGAGTATAAACAACCGTTCCTTCTTCGTCAAGGATAACTACGGCTCGCGATTCCAGTACGGCGAGCGGGCCATCCGTTATTTCAACCTGATAATTTTTCCCAAAGTTTCCATCCCTGAAATCGGATAAGGTTTCCACGTTGTTCAGGCCTTCGGCCCCGCAAAAACGGGCCTGTGCAAAAGGCAGGTCTTTTGAGATGCACAAAACAACGGTGTTTTCCAACTTTGAAGCTTCTGCATTAAAACGCCTGACCGAAGCTGCGCAGGTGGGGGTATCAAGACTGGGGAAAATATTCAGGACTACCCTTTTTCCCTGGTAATCCGAAAGCTTTGCTTCGCTCAGGTCGTTTTTTACCAGAGTAAAACCAGGGGCTTTGGACCCTATTGCCGGAAGTGTTCCCAAAGTATGAATGGGATTTCCCTGTAGTGTAATTTCTGCCATGTTTTTTGTTTTTATATTTTACGGGGATAAAGTTAGTTTAAAAAAGCTTTCCGGTATTTAATAAATCTTAAATAAACAGTTCGGCGGCAATGCCATCGGCAAACAGTTTCCCGGTATTGGTCAAAATGTAAACATTTCCCTTTTGTGCCACCTTGTTTTCTTTAATATACTTCCGGATTTTTTGGACGAAATGGGCAACATGCTTTTCCCCGAAAACATTCAAAATGTGTTCGGTATCGCAACCCCAGGATGTTCGCAATGAAGTCAGGACATATTCGTTGAAACGTTGGTCCTCAGTCAAAATCTCTTTTTCAAGAACGATGTGTTCCGTGGTCTCTGAAGTAATATACTGTTTCATGTTTTTTACATTCCATTGACGGGAACGGCCGTTGAAGGAATGTGCCGAAGGGCCCAAGCCGAGATAATGTCCGCCCAGCCAATAAGTAGAGTTGTGTTTGGAATAAAATCCCGGACGGGCAAAATTGGATATTTCATATTGAATGAACCCGTGTTGTTGCGTTTGTTCCAGCAATATCTCAAAATGACGGATACTTTGGTCTTCATCGGTATTTTTCAGTTTTTGTCTTTTGATCAGTATTTCCAGCGATGTTTTAGGTTCCACTGTTAAGGCATAAGATGATAAATGCGGAATATCATAATCAAAAAATATTTGCAGGTTTTTTTCCCATTTTTCTTCCTTCAGGGTGGGAATGCCATAAATAAGATCAATGGTCATGTTTGAAAAACCGACCCGTTTGGCCGTTTCAATGGCAAAACGGGCACTGTCCGCATTATGTCCGCGATGAAGATAATTTAAATCGTCATCAAAAAAACTTTGTACTCCTATGCTTAACCTGTTGACAGCCGTACTGTTTTTCAATGCATTCAGGTAATCGTACGAGAGGTCGTCGGGATTGGCTTCCAAGGTGATCTCTGCCTCGGCATCCAGTTGAAAAAGGTTTTCAATTTCCCCGATGATCCTGTTTATTTCATCGATTTGCAACAACGAAGGCGTTCCCCCTCCAAAATAAACCGTTTGGATATGTTTATCCTGCAAATAATCTTTTCGCCATCGCATTTCTCTCAGTAAAGCGGGTACAAATACATGCCGGTATTGCATGGATGCCAAGGAGTAAAAATTACAATAGTAGCATTTTTGTTTGCAAAACGGAATGTGAAGATAAATACCAGGCATAAAAATTTTTGCTTTACTTTTTCAGGACAATGCGAAAGGTTGTTCCTTTGGAAGAAGATGTTTTCACATAAATTTTTCCTTTGTGATATTCTTGTATAATCCTTCTTGCTAAGGAAAGGCCCAGTCCCCAGCCCCGTTTTTTACTGGTATAACCGGGATTGAAAATGGATTTTTGCTCGGCATGTGGGATGCCCTTTCCCGTATCGGTCACATCTACGATTACCTGTTTACTTTCTTCCTGCATATTGAAAGTAATACTGCCTTTGCCATTCATGGCATCAATGGCATTTTTACAAAGGTTTTCCAAAACCCAGCTGAACAGGGAAGCATTTACCGGCAGGATGACCTCTTTTTCACGGGGGAACAAAATATTGTATTGCACTTTAAGCGGGGAACGGGGTTTTAGATAATTCACAGTATCATAAATGATCTTGGTCAG
>JALUYM010000423.1 GCA_027018745.1 Bacteroidales bacterium
CTTTTTCATTTTTGCCGTTTCGGGATAAAGCTCGGAAGGAATTCCTGCATGTTGCAACTTTTCCAAGACCTGAAGGGCATAACGGGCTTCTTTTTCACCAAAATTCACCAACAGGACTTTGGTCATTGAAGCGGTATCTTGCGGAAAAAGCTTTAAGTCGGCAAGCACATCATAAATGCGGTCAGCACCAAACGACACGCCCACCCCCGAGACATCCTGCAAACCGAAGATACCGGTCAGGTTATCGTAACGGCCACCTCCGCAAATGCTGCCTATTTTCACATCTGTTGCTTTTACTTCAATAATAGCCCCCGTGTAATAATTCAGGCCGCGGGCCAGCGACTGGTCTATTTCAACAGTTGCCTTCAAATCAAATATTTTCAGATAATCCAAAATGGTCTCCAACTCCAACAAACCTTTGGAACCATCAGCCGTATGGCCAATTAGTTCTTTCAGGCAGTTCAGCCTGGAAGTATTGTTACCACTAAGATTGAGTATGGGCTCCAGGTGGTCGATGGCAGCCTGTGAAAGTCCTTTTTCCCGTAGTTCTTCATAAACTTTTTCCACTCCTATCTTATCGAGCTTGTCCATGGCAACCGTGATATCCGTCAATTTTTCCGGAGCGTCGATGGTTTGTGCAATACCGCTGAGCAGCTTACGATTGTTCAGCTTAATGGTCACACGGATATTCAAACGATGAAAAACTTCATCGATCAAACGGATCAAATCAACTTCATTTAACAGAGAACCGGAACCAATTACGTCCACATCACATTGAAAAAATTCGCGATAACGGCCTTTTTGCGGCCTGTCGGCACGCCAGACGGGTTGAATCTGGTACCTTTTAAAAGGAAAAGGAATGTCATTCCGGTGCTGTACCACAAAACGGGCAAAAGGAACAGTCAGGTCGTAACGTAATCCTTTTTCGCTAATTTGGGTACTGAGTTGCAGCGATTTTTTTTGTCTTAACAAATCGGGGTCTGTTTTGGCAAGATAGTCACCCGAGTTCAGGATTTTAAACAACAGTTTATCACCTTCCTCGCCATATTTGCCCAGCAGGGTGCCCAGGTTTTCCATGGCCGGCGTTTCAATGGGCTGATAACCATATTTCTCAAAAACGTTTCGAATGGTATTGAATATATAATTCCGGCGGCTCATTTCAAGCGGACCGAAATCGCGTGTTCCTTTCGGAATGGAAGGTTTCTGTGCCATACAATTACTATTTCCTTTTTTTAATTCACAGGGCAAAAATACAAATTTGAAAATGATAAAATGGAATTAATTTTTAAGGCATCTTTTTTGATAGAAGGAAATCATTGTAAAGTTTTCGTTTCTTAATTGGCAAAACCAAAAAGATGCAGGAAGCGTTGGTTGTAAGGGTTTATATCTCGGTATCCGACAGAACAGTCATACTATTTCGGTGCTTTTTCCAAAAGGAAAAGGGCAATAACCAAAAAAATAAAATTGGGGATCCATACCCCGATGGAAGGGGAAAGATTGCCCTGCGTAGAAAAAACATCAGATATTTGCATAAAAAGAATATAAGCAAAGGCCAGCAAGAGGCCCAACCCCAAGTGCATGCCCATGCCCCCCCTTATTTTCCGGCTTGTCAGCGACACACCGAGCAACGTTAAAATAAGAATGGCCACCGGTGCCGCATAGCGCTTGTATTTTTCCACTTCGTAACGTTTATACGACAATGAGCCCCGTGCTTTTTCTTCCCGGATATACCGGTTCAGCTGAAAATAGTTCATCTCCTCATAACGGTGTTTGATCTTGTACAGGTCGGTAGGCTTCAGCACCAGGGTTGTATCCTTCATAAAACCGCTTTGAATACGCTGACTGCCGTTGGCATTGAAGTGAAAGATATAATAATTATAAATCACCCATTTATGTGCAACGGTATCCCTCACTATTTTATTGGAATTCAATTTGTAAACCAACTTTTCCCCCTTGTATTTTTCCAATGCAAAACGGTAACCTGTATGCCGTTTTACATTGTAGGATTCAACGTAGGCAAATGTCCCCGGTGCCAGCTGAACATGAATGTTCCTTTGGTTGTCCTTTGTCAGGACATCCACGTATTTGTTCATAAATATCCGCAGGTTATGATTCGTGATAGGTAGGATAAAACCCCTGAGCAGAAAAGAAAAAACAGCCAGGAAAACAGCCACGATCATGTAAGGCCGCAACAACCTCCGGAAACTGATACCACTGCTGAGCATGGCAATGATTTCTGAATTCCCGGCCAGCCTCGAAGTAAAAAAAACAACAGCAATAAATGAAAAAAGATAAATAAACAGGTTGACAAAATAGGGGATAAAATTCACATAATACTGGAAAATGATGGCATGCAGCGGGGCATGGTGCCGGATAAAAGTGTCAATCTTCTCGGAAATATCAAAAACGATCACCACTAAAATCAGCAGGGAAAGGGAATAAACAAAAGTTCCCAAATATTTTTTGATGATATACCAATCAATAATTTTCATAAAATAATTTACTCCCCAAAGAATCCTTTACTGAGACCCATGCAAAACATTGATAGATTGTCATTCTGATCTCGCCTGAGGCGAGAGAAGAATCTTAATAAACAAAATAAAAATAGAGATCCTTCACTTCGTTCAGGATGACAAAAATAGAGCTTTTGCAGAGGTTTCTTGCTTTTTTTGGTGAAAGATACATTATTTTTGATTATTTCCGTTTCATTTTAAAGCCGTTGTTTGATTTTTGGGATCATCAAGGATTTCCATTCACTGAAATCGCCGGCGAGAATATGGTTTCGGGCTTCGCGTACCAGCCAAAGATAAAAAGCAATGTTGTGCTGGCTGGCGATCATCCCTGCCAGTAATTCACGTGCAGCAAAAAGATGCCGCAAATAAGCCCGCGAATATTGATGATCAACAAAAGAAGTCCCTTCTTCATCTACCGGACTGAAATCGCTTTCCCATTTTTTATTCTTCATATTGAGTATTCCGTTTCTGGTAAAAAGCATGCCGTTCCGGCCATTACGCGTAGGCATAACACAGTCAAACATGTCCACGCCAAGGGCAATGCTTTCCAAAATATTTTCCGGGGTACCCACTCCCATCAGATAACGGGGTTTGTCTTCGGGCAGGATATCGCAAAGCAGTCCGGTTATTTCGTACATCACTTCGTGAGGTTCCCCCACCGACAATCCGCCAATGGCATTGCCGTCGGCACCGTAAGAAGCAATGGTTTCAGCCGATTTGATGCGCAGATCGCGAAAAGTGCTGCCCTGCACAATGGGAAACAGGCTTTGTTCATAGCCGTATTTCGGTTCGGTTTCTTCCACCCTTTTCACACACCGGGCAAGCCATTTATGAGTAATGTCCAGTGAGTTTTTGGCATATTCATAATCGCAGGGATAAGGGGTACATTCATCAAAAGCCATCATGATATCAGAACCCAGACTGCGTTGTGTATCGATCACGTTCTCAGGTGTAAACAAATGTTTGGAACCATCGATATGTGAACGGAACATTACTCCTTTTTCATTCAGTTTGCGGGTGCCGGAAAGGGAATAGACCTGGTATCCGCCACTGTCGGTAAGAATAGGGCCATCCCAGCCGTTGAAACGGTGCAAACCGCCGGCTTGTTCAATGATTTTTGTTCCGGGCCTCAGATACAAATGATAAGTATTCCCCAGAATAATCTGTGCTTTCACATCCTCTTTCACATCGCGGATATGTACCCCTTTCACTGTTCCTGCCGTCCCTACCGGCATAAAAACAGGGGTTTGTATTTTTCCGTGACCGGTGGTTATCTCCCCCGCCCTTGCCGATGTTTTGTTATCGGTTTTCCGTAATTCAAACTGCATAGATATTCAAAAAATTTTGGCAAAGATAGGAGATATTGTCATTCCTTGCGGGAAAGTAAAAGCATTCAAAAACATTATGCGAACACCGAATAAATTAAATATCTTTGTTCTTCAAAAATTGTACATGCCAATGGTCAAATTTACCCAGGTTGAAGTGGTGTTATTATCTCTGTTTTTCATCAGTGTACTCATACAGTTGATATATTATTGGGCTCTGTTTTCAAAGTTGGCTTTTTACAAAAAACAACCTCCTGCTACCACAGAACAGCCTCCTGTTTCGGTGGTACTGGCCGCTCGCAACGAGTACCATCACCTTAAAAAAAACCTGCCTGTCATTCTCGAACAACAATACCCTGATTTTGAAGTCGTGGTAGTAAACCATGCCTCCGATGATGAAACAGCCGACTACCTGAAGGAGGCACAAATCAAATATCCGCATTTGAAGGTGATCGCCATCGAACGGGATTTAAATTTTTTCCATGGCAAAAAATTCCCGCTTTCCATAGGCATTAAGTCGGCTGCCCACGAAATCCTGCTGCTTACCGATGCCGACTGTAAACCTGCTACCCCGCACTGGATCAGCCGGATGACATCCAACTACGATAAAAAAACAGAGATAGTACTAAGTTACGGTCCTTACGAAAAAGAAAAAGGGTTTCTGAACCTGCTCATCCGTTACGACACTTTTTTAGTGGCACTGCAATACCTCTCATTTGCCCTGGCCGGAAAACCATACATGGGAGTAGGCCGCAACCTCTCCTACCGGAAATCTTTGTTTCTGAGAAACAAAGGTTTCATTGCCCACTATACAGTAGCTTCCGGCGATGATGACCTGTTTGTCAATGAGGTAGCAAGAAAGAATAATACCCGGGTGGAACTTTCGCCCGGGGCTTTTGTTTATTCCGAACCCAAACACCATTTTAACGAATGGTTTCGGCAAAAACGCCGCCATCTGACCACGGGGAAAAAATATAAACCGAAATACAAATTCCTCTTGGGGACATATCACCTGAGTTTACTCACCTATTACCTGAGCCTGGTATTGTTACTGTGGCTTACAGCCGCTACTCAGCAGATAGTGCTTTTTGTTACGCTGGGCTTTGTTTTCCTGCGTTTCATTACAAGAATAATTATTCAAAAAAAGGCATTAAACCGATTGCAGGAAAAACAAATCTTTTTATTTTCGCTTTTATGGGAACCCTTTCACACTCTTTTAATGACAGTAACAGGATTTTTCGGATTTTTCACTAAAACAACCCAATGGAAATAAATACAAACTTGACAGAAAAAGGCAAAAGGGATTACAAGCTTATTTGCAAAGCATTGGAAGAAGGAGACCAGGAAGCATATGCAGCGTTGTTATCCCACTACTATGATGGTTTGTATTTTATGATGCTGAAAATGACCCAAAACCCACACGATGCAGAAGACCTGACCATCGAAGCTTTCGGGAAGGCTTTTAAAAACCTGCATCAGTACACTCCCGATTTTGCTTTCAGCACCTGGCTGTTTAAAATAGCCACTAACAACTGTATTGATTTTATGCGGGCCAAAAGCAAAACCACCAGGGCAATTGACGGGTTGCCGGGGCAAAGCGAAGACAACCAGTCTACCCGCATTCCGGCCAATAATCCTGATCCGGAAGAGCAGTTTATCCGTTCCCAGAAAATTGAACTGATGCACCAGGTGGTGGAAAAGTTGAAGCCGCATTACAAAAAACTTATTGAACTGCGTTATTTCAAAGAATACAGTTACGAAGAAATTACCAAAGAGCTGGACTTACCCTTGGGGACGGTGAAAGCCCAACTTTTCAGGGCAAGGGAGTTTCTGTACAACATTCTGAAAAACTCAAAGGAGAGGATTTGATGGGGTTTGACCTTTCAAGTCGGTCAGGACTTGAAAGGTCGGGAAAAAGCAAAAGATATTTTCTATTTATGACTGGGCGGGATTTGCAATCCCGGTCCTGAAAGAGCTTTCGGGTTTATAACCCGAATAAGCCGCTTTTTGCCCATGAATAAATTCAAGGGCAATTTATGAGAGCCGTCCGCCGGGGGCGGACTAATATTTTCGCAGTCCGCCTTTGGCGGACGGCTCAAATTATAATAGCCTGTGAATTTATTCATAGGCTATTTGGAGGGGATGCCATACGGCTGGGCGGGATTTGCAATCCC
>JALUYM010000424.1 GCA_027018745.1 Bacteroidales bacterium
AATGCCTGAAAAATTAGATGCCACCGATGCCCTCGCTGTGGCTGTCTGTCACTTTTTTCAGGGAAATACTACTGCGTCTTCCGGTTCTTACCCCGGATGGTCGGGATTTTTGAAAGACCATCCCGAAAGGCTCAAAAAATAACCCCCGATTTTTTTGTCGGGTAAGTCTTATCTCGAACTCAGGTTAATAAGGCTGCAGGCAGATTCTCTTTTTACATCAACTTTTGCTGCAATTTCCACCACCGGTCGGGAAGCTCTTGGTTTAAAGCCTGTTGATAGTCGGCATAGGAACAGGGGGTGTAAGGATATTTCAATTGTTTTTTCCCTGCTTTGCTTTTGACCGGTATTTCTATCCACCACCGATCTGTTTTTTTACTTTTCAAAAAGAAAAGTTCCTCTTTGTAATCGTCGAGATAAACCCTGAAACGGATAAAGTCTTTGTTTCTTTTACCGGGAATATCATTTTGCCGGTTGGCATAACCGTCCAGAAAATACCAGATCATTTGTGCCACAAGCTGTGCCGTTTGATGCCGGTGGTCGTATTGCGGATTAAATTCATAAAAACCAATGCTGGTAAGCTTATCGTTCATCCCCGCATAGCGACAAATACGGCAGGCTTCTTCCCCGTTCAGGCCGTTAGGACCGGCGTAATAACTCCCCGGAGCGTCGGCAGACCGGATGGCAGAAATATCAAAAGAAACCATGTCGGCGCTGCGGATCATGGGCTCGGTTTCGGCAATATCTGCCCGGACGTTTCCCAACCGGTTGATTTCAAAAAAGAGGTTTTTCATTAATTGCAGTGCATCCCGGTTAACGAAATAACTCTGATAGCCAATGTTGGTGTAATTGAAAAGAAAATTAGGTTGATGCAAAATAATACGGCTAAGATAGGAATGGGCATTCAGCTCTTCTTCTTCCTGGCCCAGATCAAAAACCGGGTCGATGGTTGCTATGTTTATAACACGGCCAATGTTTTCGTAAGCAAGATAGTTGGCATAGGTTAAATCCTGGCTTCCGCCAATGATGATGGGCAGGATTTTCTCATGAAGGAGTATTGTTACTACTTCTTTTACGGCAAAATAGGTATCCTCAATGCTGTTGCCCTGCCGGATGTTTCCCAGATCGGCTATTTTGATATTGTTCCAATGTGATAACAATGGATAAAGCTGTTCGCGGACTTTATCGGGAGCATGGGCACAGCCGGTGTTCTTTAAGGCTTTCCTGTCTTCTTTCACTCCGAACAAAGCAATTTTTACTTCTTCCAGGTCAGGGAATTGTCCGGCTGCGGTGTATGGGTCAATCAGATTACCAACAAAAAAGTTATTTGTCTCTTCGTCATATTTTGAAAGGTCCAGGTCGACCGGCTCAAAATAAATATCAATGTCTTTCATATTTTTATGCTTATGCGGGACTAAAATAGCAATTTATCTGGTGCCTCCAATTGAAAAAAGGGCCGGTGTAAAAAAATTTTCGGAATACTATTCCGCTACATTCTTCTGTACCTGGCATGGTTGTTTACCACTTCAGGGCACATTATAAATTTTCTATCCCTCGGCATACGCCAGCGAAGCAATGCTCAACCGGATACCCGGAATTTCCAATAATTTGTTTCCACAGGCTTCCAGTGTGGCGCCGGTGGTAATCACATCATCTACCAGGATTACATGTTTTCCCTGCAGGCGTTTCCTGTTTTTCAATTCAAAGATACCTTTCACGTTTTCCCAACGTTCATAACGAGATTTCCGGGTTTGCGAGGAAGAATACGTATTCCGGAAAAGCACATCGGAGAATACCGGGATGTTCATTACGTCAGCCATTCCTTCTGCAATAATCCGGCTTTGGTTGTAGCCACGTTTATGTTCTTTTTTTGCATGCAGGGGTACAGGGACAAGGGCTCCGGCCGTATTGAAAAGCGGACATTCGTTCAACTGCCTGCCGAATTGTCGGCCAAGATAGATACCGATTTCCTTGTTCCCTTTGTATTTCAGTTGGTGAATCATTTGCTGTGTTCCTCCGCCTTTGCTAAAGAACAGATAGGATGTGGCTGAAACAAGGGGCAGTCGGCCATGAAAGATCTCTTTCACAGGGTTTTCTGTTTCCAGGTGATAATTGGTACGTGCCAATTTATAAAAGCAGGTGGTACATAATAATTCTTCCTGATGGAGAAGGCTTTTACCACAAAGCAGGCAACGTTTTGGGAAAAATAATCCCATTAAACCGGAAGTCCATGTATGCAAAAAGGGTTTCATAAAAATATAGTGAAAAGCTTAAAAGTAAAGCTTGTGTTTGTTCATGTCGAGATAACGGTTCACAGCAAAAAAAGTAGAGAAACCGGTCACTGCCATTCCCAGCAAAACAACAACAACGTATACAATTCCTATCATTTGAGAATTTTCAATGGAAGCCAGTTCGGGCAGGTTTTCCCGGGCCACGGCCAAAACCCCGGAAAGCAATGCCAGGGCAATGAGTGCACTGTAAAAGCCCTGCATCATCCCTTTCCATACAAAGGGGCGACGGATAAAGCCCCTTGTAGCACCCACCAGTTGCATGCTTTTAATTACAAATCTCCGTGAATAAATGGTCAGCCGGATGCTGTTGTTCATGAGTGCAATGGCTATTATCAGCAAAACAGCGCTCAAAATAAGCAGTACCAGTGTGATTTTATTAAGGTTTCTGTCAATTTCCTGCACCAGCGATTTTTGATAATAAACCTCTTTGATAAAAGGTTTCGCCAGCAGTTGATGCTCGATTTTGGAAATACTGTCGTTGTTGGCCCAGGCAGCATTGAACCGAACATCGATAGAAGGAAGCAAAGGGTTGTTCCCCTTACCAAAGAAATTGACAAAATTGCTACCAAGGCTTTTTTTCAGACGGGCAAGTGCTTCTTTTTTTGTAATGAATTCTGTGGTTTTTACATAATTGCGGGTGTCAAGCTGTTTTTGCAATCGAATGACATCAGCTTCTTTTACGCCGGGTTTTATAATAATTTCAAAGCCTATATTTTCTTTAATATAATTGGAAAGGGTTTTGGCATGGACAATAAGCAGGCCTAAGAAGCCCAGCGTAAACAATACCAACGTTATACTGATCAATGAAGTAAAATAGGCTGTGTTAACCCGCTTTTTATAATATTCTTCTTCTTTTGCTGCCATACGACCGTGCTAAATTAGCAATTTCCATAAAACGGACAAGCAAAAAACCAAGAAAACAAACAGGACAAAAAACATTTGATTTTCAAGATCCTGGCCCATTGTATTCCTTTTGTAAAAATTTAAACGTATTTAACAAAAAGTTTTGTGTTTTTTGGATATTTTTGTTTGTTAATAGTGTAATCAATCATTCAAACCAAAACAAAATGAGAAAACAGAGGATTAAAACACCTTGGTTTGTGCTTGTTTTTTTTCTTGCCACCATAATCATAGGAGGGCTTTCTTCCTGTAACAGCAAGAAAAAGCTGGCAAAAGAACAGGCTGCCATAGCCTATAATACCAGGGTAAAGCAGGCAAAAAGGGATCTTACTGCCATGTTGAACGGTACCACAAGCTGGACATTGGACGAACAGTTCAAACGGCTGAACACCATTAAATCCTACAATATTGATGATCCGCAGGTCAAAGATTTGATTGTCAAAGTTGAAAACAAACTGAATGCCGAAAAGGCAGTAGCTGCGCGAAAAGCAGAAGAAGAACGGCTGCAAAAAGAAGAAGCGGCGAAAAAACAGGCAGAGCTGGCCAAATACAATGCCATTAACCAACGGTTCGAAGCCATTGCACATGCCGGTTCATACGCTGAAGCCGATAATCTTATCAATGAAACGATGAGCATTTTCTCCTCGCCGGATGTACCGGTGCTGATTATCATTGACCAGGTGGATGGGGTAAACGATTATGACCGGCCTACTACAGCCATCCGTTTTTTGAATTATTTAAAAGATATGAAGGCTTATAAATTTGCTGTAGATTCGGTAAAAAGAAATGCTGAAGGAAAAATTACGGAATTAGAACTTATTAAAAAATAAGCACGATGAACAAGATGAAAAAGATAACATATACCCTGCTTTTTCTGCTAAGCGTACTAATGGTAATGCCGGCAACGGCACAGGAAACGCTCAATCCTAAAAGAAAGCAGGCCATTGACAGCCTCGCCCTGGAGAAGGTCAGGGATCTGAGCAAATACATTATTATTATCGGCAGTAAGAATACTCCCTGGAGCGAAGCAAACCGTGTTATTAACAGGGCAGTTGAACTTTTTATGCCGGGTTCCGAAATGGGTGTTTCATCTTTGCTCAGGCCGCAAATTGCTTACTATCCTGTGCGCAGGTATTTTGAGCGCCTCATGCGCCTCAATTACAGCAAGGTGGAAATAGAATGGTATAAAATCGATTATGTGAGCGACCTGCGGCGACAGCCGGATGGAACCTATGTGGGGGTGATCACCATTTTCCAGAAATTTAAAGGTTATAACAAAGAGGGGCAACTGGTTTACCAGGATACTACCAAAAAGGATGTGACGGTTTATGTGAAAAGAAAAGAAACACAAATCGGAGGTCAGCTGGTTGGTTTCTGGGATGTGCTGCTGGGCGATATGCGGGTGAAAGAAACCGAGAAATAGATGCAAAATAAAATTGATAATAAGCGCTGTTCTTTTACGGGAACAGCGCTTTTTTATTTGTTGTTGTACTGGTTCATGGTTTGGTCTATTCCAATGGTTACGAAGCTTTTTATCACTTCCACTGCTTTTTCCACGCGGGGAATAAGCAGGTCTGTTTCGCGTCGTGTCCACTGCCCCAGTACATAATCTACCTGATAACCTTTGGGAAAATCGTTGCCAATACCAAACCGGAGACGGGGAAAGTCTTGGGTTCCAAGCTTTTCGATAATGTCGATCAGGCCATTATGACCGGCACCTCCTCCCTGTTTTTTCAAACGCAGGGCTCCGGAAGGCAGGGCAATATCGTCGAGCACAACGAGAAGCTTTTCCAAAGGGACCTTCTCTTTGGCAAGCCAGTATTTTACAGCTTTACCACTGAGGTTCATATAAGTAGTGGGCTTGATGACCACCAGTATACGGCCTTTGTATTTTAACCGGGCAACAGAAGCAAGGCGTTCGGTTTCAAATTTTCCTTTCAGGTCGCCGGCCAGGGCATTGGCTATAATAAAACCAATGTTGTGCCGCGTGTTGGCATACTCGGCCCCGATATTTCCTAAACCGGCAATTAAATATTTCATGATACTTTGTTCTTGTTTTTCGGACAAAAATAAAAGTGCCGTCTAAAAACAAAGGAAACCCGTCATTGCGATGAGCACGAGGCCGGTTGCGTATTAGGACGAAGCAGTAATCTTTTTATGAATTCAACTGTTTAACAGTAAGATTGCTTCGTTGTCCTGCACACTTTCTTACTCTGTTTCCTCGCAATAACGGTCCGGGTCAGGCTTATCAGGCAACCCCCTTTATGAAAAATTTATCTGTTTTATTTTTCTTCCGGAGAGGTTTCGCTTTTGCTTTCGCCTTCCTCTGTTTTTTCCTCTTCTTCACCTTCTTCTTCGCCTTCTTCTGCAACAACACCGCGGGCAGCTTTCACATCCACAACAACGGCATTGGCCGGATCAAGAAATTGAAGTTTTTCGTTGGTGATCTCTTTCACTTTGATAGATTTTCCAATATCTAATTTTGAAATATCCAGCACAATGTAATCGGGCATGTCTTCAACAAGTCCTTTTACGCGGATTTTACGAAGTTTAAGCTCCATTCTGCCGCCCTTCACAACGCCGGGGGCAGTACCTTCCAGTTTAACGGGAATAGCAAGCGTAACAATCCTTCCCGGGAAAAGTTCCAGAAAATCAGCATGCAATACAAGATCGGTTACCGGATGGTATTGGATGTCCTGCAAAATGGTCTCGTAAATTGTTCCTTCCAAATCAATTTTAATAATAAATACTTCCGGGGTAAAGATGATTTCTTTGAAATCTTTCTGG
>JALUYM010000425.1 GCA_027018745.1 Bacteroidales bacterium
CGGGCAAGCCTTCCCGTAAAACTTTTTCGGTAATGGTTTCCACGAACGGGTCCACATGACTGAAATCAGCATCGTGATCATAATCATCCACAGAGAAACCGATGGACGGAATGCCATCAATGGCCGCTTCCATAGCAGCAGCCATGGTCCCAGAATAAACAATATTAATGGCCGCATTGGAACCATGATTGATCCCCGAAACTACAAGGTCAGGCTTTTGTTCCAGCAGGGCATGTTTTCCAAGTTTCACATTATCCACAGGTGTTCCGTTGGTTAAAAACTCGCGCAGGCCATCCTCTTCATGAATAAGCCGTGGCATTAATGGCGTTTTAATGGTAACTGCATGGCTCATACCCGACATGACCTGTTCAGAAGCGATGACCACAACATCACCAAATTTTCGCATAAGTTGAACAAGTTTTTGCAATCCTTTCGCATGGATGCTGTCATCGTTGGTAATCAGTATGAGCGGTTTATTTTGCATAAGACAACTTCTTCAAATAAATCAACGGAAATATTTCCGTTTTGATTTGCAAATATACGATGAGTTTTGCTTGATATGGGCAAAAGCTGTTCTTACATAATAATTCATCGGCATAATTGCCAAATTATTGTATTTTTATCAAAATTTTTCAGGAGAATGCTGATCGGACTGATGAGAAGTCCGTTCACCTGAAAGAATAACGATTTAGAAAATAAACGAATGAAAAAACTGGCAATTGCATTGGGCGGCGGCGGTGCACGCGGGCTGGCCCACATAGGATTTTTACGTGTCATTGAAAAAGAGAAAATACCCATTGCCCGGATTTCCGGTTGCAGCATGGGAGCAATGGTAGGCGGCGCTTATGCGCTTTATCAAAATGCTGCTGCAGTTGAAGAACTGGCTTATTATTTTATTCAGAGACCTGAATTTGAAGGTTTTAACTTTGATGATTTTGCTGCCCTTGACAAAAGTGGTACTGATCTGAAAAGCAAGGCTTACTCTGTCCTGGGACGTATCAAAGTAGGTTTGTCACTGTTTAAAACATTAGCCAATCCGGGTATATATGATGAAGAGCTGGTTAAAAAGATTTATAGAAATTATCCGGACCATCTCATTGAAAAACTACCGCTTCGTTTTTATGCCATTGCCAGCGACCTGATTACCGGTAAAGAAATCTTACTAAAAAGAGGAAGCCTGCGCCTTGCCATACGCGCCAGTTCTTCCATTCCTGGTTATCTGCCCCCGGTAAAATGGGGAAAATATCTTCTGGTAGATGGCGGGGTCTCCAACCTTGTCCCGACACAATATTTCAGAAAATCAGAAAATGAACTTGTTATCGGCGTGGATGTCAGTCGCGATATTAAAGACAAAGCAGATTTAAAAAGCGGTGTTGACATAATGCAACGTGCTGAGAATATCCGCCAGTATCATCTTACCCGGTTGAAAGTCCGCCATGCCGACAAAGTAGTCCGTTGCCGAATGGGAGACATTTCCTGGGCCGATTTTAAACAGACAGCAGAAATTATTAAATCAGGCGAACGTACTGCCCGCCGTTTGCTTCCCTGGCTGGAAAAAAACCTTTAAGGGTTTTTAAAGCATATATACTATTAAATAGTTGGCTTTTAACAGGTTATATCTAAAAACCTGCTTTTAGCTATTGTGAAATACAAAAAAATGTAGACTTCTGGTCTTCGGACAATCTCTACTGCAACCTAACGCATGTCTTCCAATTCGTAACCCGGATAATCCTTTGGGTTATACTTGAAAGTCCCTTTGGGAAATTTTCTGTTGGCCTTAAAGTTGAAAATGTCGTAAGTAAAAACATTTCCATCATTATCATACAAAGAAAATTTCTTTACAATGTATTTGGGGACATCGATAATAATGACAACTTTATTAAAAGTTGATTTTTTCTTTGAAGTCAGTATCAGGGTTTTCAAATTATTCCGCTTCGAACCTTTGGCAAATTTTGCATTATAATCAGAATATTCCTTCAAAATCTTTGTAGGGGATACGGTGGAGGGATCATTTGGATCAAAAGTGCTGAGCATTACCTCTTTGGAATCCTTGATAATGGTCCACATTTTTTTCCCATCTGTAATAATAACCTGTCCCATTAGTGCAATACGGAATTTATTTCCTTCTACATAAATGGTACCTGTTTTTTCTTCATGAATATCGTTTTGCTTGTTTACCATGGAATAAGACAGGTCAGCACTAAAATTTTTATAGGCTGACATTCTGTGCAGTGTCTCTTTCAACAAACGTTGGGCGCTATTTTGCGCTAAAGCCGTTCCTGTAAACAATGCAAACAGAACGACAAAAAGCAACGTAATTCTTAATTTTATTTTCATACCTGACATTTCTAAATTAATAATTATTTTTCTGTTCTAAATCTTTCAAGAATTGTTCCAAAGCAATTTCATTGGCCACTCTTACTTCCCGGGCTTTGCTTCCTTCAAAAGGGCCTACAATTCCGGCAGCTTCTAACTGGTCGATGATACGGCCGGCACGGTTATAGCCCAATTTTAATTTTCTTTGCAAAAGCGAAGTGGATCCTTGCTGGGTTTGCACAATCAGGCGGGCAGCGTCTTCAAAGAGCGGGTCCCGTTCCTCCAAATCTATAGCAGCCGGACTTTCTGTTTCCTCATCATAATATTCGGGAAGATGCAAAGCATCAGGATAAGCGCGTTGCTGACCAATATAATCCGTTATCCGCTCCACTTCCTCCGTATCAATAAAAGCACATTGCAAACGGATCAGATCACTGCCGGTGGACAAAAGCATGTCGCCTCGGCCTACAAGCTGATCGGCGCCACCGGTATCAAGGATAGTTCTTGAGTCAATCTTTGAAATAACACGGTAGGCTATTCTGGCCGGGAAATTGGCTTTAATGGTTCCCGTGATAATATTGACGGATGGACGTTGTGTGGCAATAATCAGATGAATCCCCACGGCACGTGCCAGTTGTGCCAGCCGCATAATGGGCCCTTCCACCTCTTTGCCTGCTGTCATAATAAGGTCGGCAAATTCATCCACAACCAGCACGATGTAAGGCAAAAAACGATGACCATGATTTGGGTTCAGTTTGCGTGATTTAAATTTCTCGTTGTATTCTTTAATGTTTCTGACCTGGGCTTCTTTCAGGAGCTCGTAACGGTTGTCCATTTCAATACCCAACGAATTAAGCGTTCGTACCACTTTCCGTGTATCTGTAATAATGGCCTCTTCCGAATCGGGCAATTTGGCCAGATAATGCCGTTCAATACGCGAATAAAGTGTGAGTTCCACTTTTTTGGGATCGACCAGCACAAATTTCAGCTCGGCAGGGTGCTTTTTGTAAAGCAATGAATTGATCATGGCATTCAATCCCACCGATTTCCCCTGACCGGTAGCTCCTGCCATGAGAATATGCGGCATTTTTGCCAGGTCAACAACATAACTTTCGTTAGCAATGGTTTTTCCCAAACCAATGGGCAACTCCATTTTGGCATACTGAAACCTTTCCGATTGCAAAATAGAACGCATGGAAACAATGGAAGGGTTTTTATTGGGGACTTCAATGCCCACCGTTCCTTTTCCCGGAATGGGGGCAATGATACGAATGCCCATAGCCGACAAACTCAATGCAATATCATCCTCCAGATTTCTGATTTTTGCAATCCGCACCCCGGGCTCAGGAACGATTTCATAAAGTGTAACTGTGGGACCAATCGTAGCCTTTATCTTTGTAATGGAAATGTTATAGTGGTCCAGTGTGTCCACAATTCTTTGTTTGTTGGCCTCCAGCTCTTCACGGTCCACTTTTACCCCTTCATCATAACGGTTTAACAGATCAAGGCCGGGGAATTTAAAATCGGGTAAATCCAGTGTAGGATCAAATTTGGTGTCCAGCCCTTTGTGCTCACCGGGGGTAACTTTTGCCTTGTTCTCTTCTTTTGGCTTTTCAATGGTAAATTCGAGATCATTGCCGTCTTTATTTTCCGGCCCATCAAAACCGGACAGAAAATCAGTTTCTTCGGAGGAGTTACTTTCAATTACCTCATTTTTACGGGTATCTTTATTTTTTGGGGTATCATCCGTTACAGAAAATTCTACAGTATTGTATTTATCTTCGGGCAGCACGGTGGTTTTGTCCGTTTTAGCTAATTCGGCCTGTTCCTGTGTTTTTTGTTTCTTTTTCTGTTTTCTCTTAAAAGAAAACCTATATCGAATCAACAAAAGAACAGCGGGAATAAAAATAACAACCAAAATCAGCCCTAACGTACCTATACCGGCCGTGAGCCAGGCATTCAGCTTATACCCCAGCAACCCTCCGAAAACATTGTCAGGATTGTTCGGAAAAACCAATCCCATAAACAAAGGAAGCCAAAAAAAGCCGATAAGTATTACCTGAAACAGTTTCCACACCGAAAGTATTCTTACCTTGAACATGAGCCGCATTCCCCAAACAAACAAAAGAAAAGCCAAAAAATAAGAACCCAGTCCAAAGCCGTTCAGTACCAACCATTTTGAAAAAAAAGCCCCTAAATTACCTGTCCAATTTCTTACCAGTACAGCATGATCGTTAAAATAATGCCCCAGCGTACGGGTAACAATATTGGCCGGATTACTTTCAAACCAGTTAATGAAAAAAGAAGAAAAAGCCACTATAAAATAAAGCGAAACAACCAAAAAGGAAAAGCCAATCAACTTAGCCACCATTGGATCCATTTTTCTCCCTCTTGAAACAGCTTTTTTGCCATTTTTAACCTTCCTGGCCCCCTTTTTCTGAAAAGATTCCTTTTTAGGTTCTTTAAATTTATTCGCTTTCAGCTTGTTGCTTTTTGGTGACATGAAAAATTAGTTTTCAACAAAAATAAGGATTCTGCATTAACAATCGATAACCAAGGCTTATTTCTTATCTGATTCGCCCCATCAGATATGTACTTTCTTCCACCGCCCCTTTTTGAGATAGGCCAAAGAAAAAAGGCTGAGCAGTAAGCCATATACCCATTCAGCTGTCCAGGCCGACACAACCGTCCCGTGCCATCGCTCAACCATTAAATAAACGTATGTCAGGTAAACGACAAGGACCGTCAGCTCAATGGCCAGTGAAACGGTGGTTTTCCCCGTACCGGCCACGGCACTGAACAGGATAAACCCCACTGAAAGGAGCAAGGCGCCTATGCTCACCACATGTAAAACCGGAACACCCATGTTTATGAGTAAAGGGTCATTGGTATAAACAGCCATCAATAGTCGGGGGAAGGCCAGCCCCAAAGAAACAAGCACCAAAACGCCGGTGAAACAAAGAAAAATAATCCTGTATACCAGCCGCATGACTTCCGAAGTACGTCCTGCACCGATAAGATAACTCACCAAAGTATTGGCCGCAGTGGCAAATCCCCATATAGGGATCATCAACAAAACATATACACTACGGATAATATTGGAAACGGCCAGTGAACTTTTTCCTATTTTCTCCACAAATAAAAAGAAAACAAACCAAACAGAAAGAGAAATAAACTCTTGTATCATGGTGGGGAAAGAAACCCGCAGGATGCGGCGCATTTTTTTCCAATGCAATTTTTCGAACCGGAACAATCTGAACTCGTTAAAACGAATGTAAATAACTGTGTAAACCATAAAATAAACCATGGCCGAGAACTCGGCTATTACCGAAGCCAGTGCTGCACCGCCTATACCCATCCGGGGAAAAGAGGCCTTCCCGAAAATCAACAGGTAATCCAGTACCATATTGACCAATGCCAGAAACACTGTGGTGTATGTAATAACTTTCGTTCGGCCCAGCCCAACATAAAAAGAACGAAAGCCCACATTCATGAAGGCAGCAAAAATACCAAAAGCACGGTAATCGAGGAATTCCATGGTGCCGGCATATATAATCCGTGACTTTACTCCATAATGAAGGATTTCCACCGATCCGAAACGTAAAACCACAAAAGCGGCCACTGCCAAACCCAGCAGGAACAGAAATGAATG
>JALUYM010000426.1 GCA_027018745.1 Bacteroidales bacterium
AATTGGGTCCAACGATAAACCAAATCATAAAAAGGGCTTTGCACCAACGGATAACCCATGGTAACATTGTATTGAAACATCTGTCCGTCAATATTGCCAGGGGGAACAGCACTCAGTAACGGAACCATTAACCGCTCATCGGCCAATACAACAGCTATCTTTTCGGGACTGGTTTTTTCTTTCACCAGCCACTGGTATAAAAGCTGACCGGCAAACTTTACCTGCCCTATTTTGCCTGGCACGGCAATAATATCCACCGTTTTATCCCGGGTAAGTAAAATATCTCCCATCCATTGCACAGTACCAAGCTTCAGAAACTGTACCGTTTTCCTCAAAAACCTGCCAGCTTCATGGCCTTCACTCATTACAGGATCATAATAATAACGATCGGCATCAACAAAATATTCCAGTTGGAAACTTTTTTTCAATGCATCCACCACTTTCAATTCGGCAGGGGTAAGCGCATTGAATCCCACAAAGACAAACTTTTCCCATTCAACATCATTCAAATCACCTGTTTGCACCTTTTCGGCAGACACGCGGTAAGCCATGGCTTTATAGGCTGTTTTGTTGCTAAGAAGCCGCATTTGCAGCCGTTCATAATAATCAAACAATGAATGGAAAAAAGCAAGATAATCCTTTTGCATAGCTGTCAATGGCCGTTCTCCGAGGTTCCAGCTTTCCAGCACTTTTACTTCAGAAAGTTCGTGAAAAAGTTTACGGGCATCAGCCAAATAATAATCTATATCGCTGAAATCATTGAGCATTAAGGGTGCCCACGATAAAAAGTCATCGAGGGAACGGGCTTTTTCTTTCTCTGTTTCATAATGTATCCTGTAAAGTTCAAAATAAGCCTCCAACGGGTCGATGACAATCAGGCCGGAAAATGCAGCCATCAGTTCATCAATGGTCAACATGTCGGGCAACCAGAAATCATTGCCGGTTTTTTTTGCAAAAGCCCGTTTCAAAAAAACCTCCGAACGCTTGTTAGGCAATACCACAAGGGTATGCAGCATTTTTTCTTTTCCGGAAGAAATAAGAAAGTCGGCAATTAATTCCAAAAAAGGTGTTGGTTTTGTCATAAGTAATGTAAAAAAACTTTTTCCCGAACGCAGTCCAGCGATAAATTATTGGTACAAAAAGCGCTTAATGCTCTGCTTTGGTGTTTTCTCAAAAGGTTCAGGATACAGGACAATCCTTGAAACACGCATATAAGCCGGAAAATCCTTGTTCATTTCCTTGCGGTAATTTTCCAGTTTATCTTCCAATTCCTGGTTGGAAAGAGCCATGCTTTTCACCACGTCTTCATCAGGATAGATCAAAGCAACCAGTTTTCCATCCCGCTGAATAACTACTGACTCAGCTACACAGGCCCGGTTATTCAACACCGATTCTATTTCTTCGGGATAAATATTTTGTCCGGAAGGGCCAAGGATCATGCTTTTGCTGCGTCCTTTGATGAAAATGTAACCGTCTTTGTCCATAAGCCCCAGGTCGCCTGAATGCAGCCAACCATCATCATCAAGGACCATTTTGGTAGCTTCTTCATTGCGATAATAACCGGCCATAACGTTTTCGCCACGCATCAGAATCTCCCCTACTTCATTTTCAGGATCATGTGAATCAATTTTCACTTCCAGGGTATCCACCGGTTTTCCGCAGGAACCTATTTTGGCTTCTTTAGCAGCAGCATATGAAATCAAAGGGCCGCACTCAGTCATTCCATAACCCACTGTAATAGGGAAACCTATGGTACGAAAAAAAGTTTCAATTTCGTGGCTCAGGGCAGCACCCCCTACAACTACTTCCACAAAATTTCCGCCGAAACCTTCTTTCACGCCTGCCAGCACTTTTTTATGGATCAGCTTGTTCAACAGGGGGGTTTTCAGCATCCAGTTAACAGGTGATTTATTTACCACCGGAAGGATTTTCTTTTTGTAAATTTTTTCGATTACCAACGGAACAGAAAGTATCAAACGCGGTTTAATCTCCTGGAAAGCACGTGTAATAATTTGAGGGCTCGGAGTTTTGGTCAGAAAAGTAATATGGCAACCCAATGAGAACGGGAACAAAAATTCAAAAGCCAGGCCATAGGCATGTGCCAATGGCAAAAAAGAAACGATTTTGTCGCCTGGTTCCAAAGGCATATGTGCGCGGGCAAAGCGTACGTTGGCCGCCAAACTGTTGTGCAGAAGCATTACCCCTTTCGAAAAACCCGTGGTTCCCGATGTATAGCTGATCTCACCTAACTCATTGTTGGACGTCGATGGCAGTTGAAAATTTTCAGCATTCAATCCTTCCGGGTATCTCTCCTGCATAAAACCATTCAACGAATGAATCACTTCATCCAAATGATCAGCTCTTGAAAAAAGCGGCATCAGTTCTTCCACGCCTATGACATATCTCAGTTCCTGCATTTGGTCAATATCTACCGAGCTCCAAATGGAAGAAGCGACGAAAAAAGCTTTTGATTCGGAATGGTTCACAATATAATGAACGTCTTTTGGCAGGAAATCCGGTAATATGGGGACAATCACTGCCCCATAAGTTAATACTGAAAGATAGGCCACGGCCCAGTTGGCCGAATTTTTCCCGATCAAGGCAATTTTATCTCCTCTTTTGATACCTGTTTTTTCAAAAACGAGATGAAATTTCAAAATGGTCTCCCCGACCTCTCCGAAAGTAATGGTTTTGCCATTGTAATCGGAAACAGCCGGTTTATCCCAATTGTCTTTAATGGCTGTTTGAAAATATTCGACCAGATTTTCTTTTATCATAAAGCAATCCTTTTTTCTTTTTCGGGCCTAAAGATAATAAAAGTAAATAAATCATTGAAAATTTGCTGGTGGTTTATTTTAGGATAACACCGTCCATTCTCCACAATTTCAGTTGTACAGGCTTGTTTACACACAAGAAAGGTTCATACATCAAATCTTTTCAGCAATACCGATAACAAAGAAGCAATATCAGAAAATTTTTCCGGTTTACAGCCGTTTTGGGACAAATAGAAGATTCCGCCCTCAAAAAAAGCAAAGTAGCCTTTTTCAGGGAGATCGTGAGCAGCTTTCACGGTAAAACCATTCCGTTCAAGTGCTTTTGCCAGCCATTGGGCTTCCCGGCCCATAAGCCTGACAAAAATGATCCCACGGTCCTTGCCGGTTTTCCGGCTGGAACGAAAAATGCCTTTTTCCCTGTCGAACAGCAACCCGGGACGTTGAAAATATTCCCCCACTCTCCCCTGCAATACCATATCCTCGGGGATCCCTGTCAACAAAGGTTTTTGGCGATGTATCAGCCATAAACTGTCAGCATACCGCAACCCGGTATCCATGTCATGAGTCGTCATAATCACAGCTTTTCCTTGATCATGTGCAAGACTAGTCAACAACTCCATAATTTCGATCTTTCCAGGAGAATCAATAAAAGCAACCGGCTCATCCAGCATCAAAAACGGTGTATCCTGGACCAGGGCACGGGCAATCAACACTTTTTGCCTTTCCCCATCGCTCAAATTGTAAAAAGGTTTCTCCTTCAATGAAATCACCCCGAGTTTTTCCATAGTCTCATGGATAAAGTCCACGTCCGACGGACGCATTTTTCCCAAAAAAGAAACATAAGGAAAACGTCCCATGCGCACCACATCAAAAGCAGTCAGGTATAAATCCGAAAAACGGTCGGTCAACACCACCGAAACCAAACGGGCAAGTGTTTTCAGATCCAGTTTGTCTATGGGTTTATCATCATATAAAATTTTACCGGACAAGGGTTTCAAAAACCCGGAAAGGGTTTTGAGCAAAGTTGATTTCCCCGCACCGTTGGGTCCCAATACACAAATCAGTTGCTTTGTTTTCACCACAGCTGTCATATTTTCCTGCAAAACCATCCCGGCTTTTCTCCCGATATTATAACCGGTTGTCAACCCATTTATTTTTAACATTTTTTCCATGTTATCTCAATTGTACATGGCGGTTTCTGATAATAACCCAAATGATTACCGGCGCCCCTACCAATGAGGTGACCGCATTGATAGGCAAAGAGATGTCGTAGCCTGGCAATTTCGCTGCCAGATTACAAAACAGTGCCAGTACAATGCCCATTAAAATAGTGGCAGGCAACAGGACTCCCTGTTGTGAAGTTTTAAAAGTTGCCCTGGCCAAATGCGGGACAGCCAGCCCCAGGAAAGCAATCGGCCCGGTAAAAGCTGTTCCCACCGCAACCAAAATTCCCGTAACAAAAATTAAAACACGCTGAATACGTAAAGGTTGAAATCCTATGTTGCGGGCATAATCCTCACCCAACAGAAGGGCATTCAGCGGTTTAATATAAAAAAACAAAATCAACATCCCGCCAAGGGCAGTAAAAAGCAACAGAAACGACTGTCTGACAGTGGCTTTCGAAAAACTTCCAAGTCCCCACAGAACATAAGCATGCAAATCTTCAGAGCCGCTGAAAAACTGCAAAACGCTCACCACTGCCGAAACGGCATAACCCAGCATAATACCTATTATCAGTACCGTAATAACATTGGCAACCCTGGCAGAAACAAAAAGAATAATGCCCAAAACCAGCAAAGCACCTGCCAAAGCAGCCAATATTACAGCAAGATTTCCCACCACCGGCAGGGACGACATATCCACTCCCACTATACTGCCGGATAAAAGCACCACGGCCACACCGAGACTGGCTCCCGAGCTGATGCCCAAAACCGAGGGACCGGCCAGCGGGTTCCTGAAAAGTGTTTGCAAAACCAGCCCTGACATGCTTAATAAAATACCTGTGGAAAAAGCAGTAATAGCCTGGGGAAGCCGGTACTGGTTCACGATAATCAAGGCTGTGGCATCGGCATGGGTGGAATGAAACAATGCTTTGATGACCTGATCCCAGGGAAGCATGACCGAACCAAAACCCAAATTAGCCAAAAAAAGCAAAAAACTTAACAGGCTGAGTATCAAAAACCAAAAATTGTTTCGCAAATTCGAAGGCATCATTTTCTTTTCGGGCTTAAAAATAAAGTTTTTTCCCTCACCAAAACGTAAAACCCGGACGATTTCCCATCTTCCACTTTTGCAAAAAACAAAACCTTACATTTGTCGGAAAAAAATCAGTCATGGATTATATTGAACTTTTCAATTCGCTCAGAAGTAAAATCAACTTTACAGATGATAAAATAGAAACACCCCATGCCGACATTTACAATTTTACTTTCGAATCAAAAGCTACTTCATTGCTTTCAGGAAAAAATTCATATCGCTGTGCACAACACAATCTGGTCTTTGATTTTTGTGAGTCCGGATATAAACCGGAAATTAATGAAGAAAAACTCATGCTCAATAACAAAGACATACAAATTATCGACAATAAACGGTTTAGGTATCATGTTTTTATGCAGAAAAACGCCACCAAGACAGACCGGTTTATTTTTATGTTTCACGGGTTTAATGAAAAAAGCTGGGAAAAATATTACCCCTGGGCACAAAGATTGACAGAGATTACAGGAAAAGCAGTTGTATTGTTTCCTATTGCTTTTCACATGAACCGTGCGCCACAATTGTGGAGTAGCCGTTATGAAATGTTTGAATTAAGCAAAAAAAGAAAAGAATCTTTTCCCTGTCTGCTCAATTCAACTTTTTCCAATGTAGCTATCAGCATTCATATCCATGCCCGCCCGCAACGGTTTATATGGTCAGGACTACAAACCTATTATGATATTATCCAGTTTATGGACCAAATCAAAACGGGGGGTCATCCGTTGTTTGAAAAAGAAAGCAAAGCGGATTTTTTTGCCTATTCCATTGGTGGATTGCTGGCCAAAGCACTTATAATGACCAACAACGATCATTATTTTAATGAATCGAAACTTTGCCTGTTTTGCAGCGGGGCAGCATTTAACCGGCTACAGGCTTCTTCAAAATTTATTATCGACAGCCGCGGCAGCCTGGCACTTTATTCCTATCTTATTGAAC
>JALUYM010000427.1 GCA_027018745.1 Bacteroidales bacterium
AAACCAATTAAAAAATAATCATTTAAATCAAATATCATGAAAAAGTTCAGTATCATTATTATCATGTTTGTCATGGCGCTGATACCTCAGATGACCTCAGCTCAGACTGCCATAGATCATCTTTACGAAAAATATGCCGGCAAACCCGGATTTACCAGTATCAATATTTCTCCACAAATGTTTCAGCTGTTTTCGGGCATAAATTCAAGTGACAGTTCACCGCAGGCACAAAAAGCCCTGGATGCCATGAAACAGCTCAAGAGCCTGAAAATGCTTGTTTATGAGCCGAAAGACAGTACCAAAGTGCAGGCCTTTTATAACGAAATAAAACGAACCATTCCGGCAAAGAAATATATGGAACTCATGTCGGTGGATAACGGGTCAGACAATAAAATAAATTTTCTTGCCTCACAGGACAAAAACGGAAAAATCAGAGAGCTGTTAATGATTATCCATGGTTCGGACGAAACCATGATCATGAGTCTCACCGGCCTCATAGACCTAAAAACAATTTCTGAAATCTCTAAATCGATAAATGTTCAAGGGTTAGGTGATTTGCAGAAATTGAATGAAGGAAAAAATAAAAAAGACAAAAAATAGTTCAAGATCTTTTGTCGCTACAATGGAAGAAGAAGTAAGATTCTTCTTCCACTTTATTTATCCTTTCCAGCCTTTGGCCTCCATGGCAAGGAATTTTTCTTTTTCCTCTTCTGTCATGACACGGGTGTTATATTCAAAATCATATCCCATCGACTTTAGTGGAATTTGGATTGAGGAAATTAGCGCATCAGCGATAGGAATTTCCGGAAAAGGAAAAACGAAAGTTGCTTTTACTGTTTTATCTACTACGTCCATATCCTGAAGTATTCCCAGCTCGGCCAATGAAAAATTGATGGAAGGATGTGTTACCTGTGAGATAGCATCAATTAAATTTTCTTTTGATATATCCATGATTTCTAGCTTTTTATTGTTTGTTGTTATACTCTGTATTTTGCCGTTTTCTTTTAAAGAAAAGACATGCAAAAATATGAAAGCATTATTAATATGTTCTAAAAAAGTAATATTTTTTTGGACATCTAAAAAATTAATCTACTTTTGCCCCATAAAAGTAATAGAAATGAACATAACTTTCACACATCATCATCATTTGCATCTCCATCTGTTCAGATGAGCGAATGATATTGTGCGTGAATAAAAAATAAATATCAAACCCATCTGAATAAATCGGATGGGTTTTTTGTTTCCCTGCCTCCGGTTTATTCAGTACTAAACACAAAAAGGATGAATAAATTGAAGATTGCTGTCCAAAAATCGGGACGTTTACATGACAGTTCTATTAAGCTGCTAAAAGATTGCGGGATTACCCTCGACAATGGCAAAGACCAGTTGAAGGTCCCGGCCGGGAATTTTCCGCTGGAGATTTTGTTTCTCCGTAATTCCGACATTCCCCAGTATCTGGAAGATGGCGTGGCCGACGCGGCTATTATTGGTGAAAATGTACTTATTGAAAAGCCTAAAAAAGCAGAGGTAGTACAAAAACTGGGGTTTGCCAGATGCAGGGTTTCTATGGCCGTTCCAAAAAATGTGGACTACACGGGCTTTGGATATTTCAACGGAAAAAAAGTAGCTACTTCCTACCCGTTTACTTTGCAAAGTTTTCTTGATAAAAGGGGTGTTCAGGCGGATATCCACGTTATTTCAGGATCGGTGGAGATTGCCCCCAACATTGGCCTGGCTGATGGCATTTGTGATATTGTCAGCTCAGGAAGTACTTTGTTTAAAAACGGACTCAAAGAGGTAGAAACAATTTTGACATCGGAAGCAGTATTGGCCAAATCACCAAGAATCACCCCCGAAGCCAATAATGTTATGGAAAGGCTTCTTTTTCGTGTCCGTGCCGTATTGGGCGCCAAGAATACCAAATATATTTTAATGAATGTTCCCAATGAAAAGATTGAAGAGGTATCCAACCTGTTGCCGGTACTAAAAAGTCCCACGATCATGCCCTTGAAACAAAAAGGGTGGAGCTCGTTGCATACCGTGATCAAGGAAGATACCTTTTGGGAGGTGATTGATAAACTTAAAGAGGCCGGTGCAGAAGGGATACTGACCATTCCTATTGGAAAAGTGGTCCTGTGAGAAATAACAAAAATTGTGACAAAACATACAAAAATGAATATCAATAAATTATAGAATTATAAACACATGAAAATATACAAAAATATTCCGCGGTCGCAATGGCCGGAGCTGTGCCAACGGCCAAGGTTGCAAACCGGCGACCTGGATTCCATCGTATCGGAGGTTTTCGATAAGGTAAAAACATCTGGTGATGAGGCGGTAAAAGCTTTTACCCGGCAATTTGACAAGGCGGAAATTACCAGTCTTACCGTTGAGCCGAAAGAATGGAAAAAGGATGCTGAAGTCGTATTGTCAGAACTGAAGAACGCTATTTTTAGGGCCAAAAAAAACATTGAAACCTTTCACAAGGCACAGCTGTCACAGGGGTTTTCCGTGGAAACGGAACCGGGAGTACAGTGCTGGCAGAAGAGTGTCCCCGTGGAAAAGGTAGGGATTTACATTCCCGGCGGAACAGCGCCCCTGTTTTCCACGGTGTTGATGCTGGCGGTTCCGGCGCAAATTGCCGGCTGCGAAAAAATTGTGTTGGCCACGCCGCCCAATGGCGAAGGGAAAATTGCTCCCGCCATTCTTTTTGCCGCCCAAATCACCGGCGTGGATGTGGTGGTGAAAGCCGGAGGTGTCCAGGCCATCGCTGCATTAACATATGGTACGGAAAGCATTCCGAAAGTGGATAAAATCTTTGGTCCCGGAAACCAATACGTTACCGCGGCCAAGCAAAAGGCACAAACCGAAGGGGTAGCCATCGACATGCCGGCAGGACCTTCCGAATTACTGGTTATCGCCGATGAAACTGCCCATCCGGCTTTTGTGGCCTCCGACTTGCTTTCACAGGCTGAGCATGGGACAGACAGTCAGGTGGTTTGTATTTCTGATTCGCTGGAATTTCTGGAATCGGTGAACGATGAACTGGAAAAGCAGTTGCAAAACCTGCCCCGAAAAGAAATAGCCCGGGCGTCGTTGAAAAATGCCCGTTTCCTCTTTTCGTCCGATAAAATTGAAACCATCGGCTTTGTGAATGCTTATGCACCTGAACACCTGATCATTGTCTCGCGCGATGAGGAATTCTATCTGAAAAATCTGAAAAATGCCGGTTCTGTATTTTTGGGAAATTATTCTCCGGAAAGTGCCGGCGACTATGTGTCGGGCACCAACCATACCCTGCCCACAGGCGGTTTTGCCCGCAGTTATGGCAGCCTTGGCGTGGACGATTATGTGAAAAAAATCAGCTTTCAGCGTATCTCGCCGAAAGGGATACAAAGCCTCGGCCGGAACATTGAAACCATGGCCAAAGCCGAAGGACTGGATGCCCATGCCCGGGCTGCTACCCTTCGTTTGGCCGCGTTAAAAAATGAAAAGCTATGAACAGGTTTGATGTGAACAGGTTGGTACGAAAAAATGTATCCGGACTTCATCCCTACACCTCCGCCAGGGATGATTTTTCTGGCGAAGCTTCCGTTTGGCTCGATGCCAATGAAAGTCCTTATCCTTCCGGTTACAACCGATATCCCGATCCGTGGCAACGCGAACTGAAAAAGGTGGTTTCGGCCGTAAAAGGCGTTCCGGAAGAAAAACTTTTTATCGGCAACGGCAGCGATGAGGTGCTCGACCTGCTGTTCCGGGCTTTTTGCGAGCCGCGACTTGACAATGTGGTGACAATACGTCCCGGCTACGGTATGTACCAGGTGTTGGCCGATGTGAACGACGTGCAATGCCGTACGGCTGACCTGAACCCGGATTTCAGTCTCGATCCCGAAAAAGTTTTGTCGCTGACGGATGACCATACCAGACTGATTTTGCTTTGTTCGCCCAACAATCCCACCGGAAATGCGTTAGGACCGGAAGCCATAGAGATCATCCTGAAAAATACCGGTGCTTTGGTAGTGGTGGATGAGGCCTATTCCGATTTTTCGGACAAACCGGGATGGCTCGGAAAACTTTCCCTGTTTCCAAATCTCGTAGTGGTACAAACGCTTTCGAAAGCTTGGGGAATGGCAGCGTTGCGGCTCGGACTCGGCTTTGCCGGCGAAGAGATTATCCGTATTTTGAACCGTATCAAACCGCCGTACAATGTGAACCTGCTAAGTCAGCAGGAAGCAATAAAACAATTAAAACAGGTGCAAAAAACAAAAGAACAAATTGTGCTCATCCTACAGGAAAAGGAGGAAATGCGACAGGCGCTGGAGACGATGCCCGGCGTGAAAAAAGTTTTTCCCTCCGATGCCAATTTTCTGCTGGTGGAAATGAAAAATGCCACAGCAGTTTATGAGAAACTACTGCGCGAGGGTATTGTGGTACGCAACCGTTCCGGAATCCTGCATTGTGCTTCCTGCCTGCGCATCACCATCGGCACGCCCGAAGAAAACGAAAGACTTTTATCTGAATTAAAAAATGTATTACAACAGCTTCAGGCGTGGACGCCCGAAACAACGTTGATTGAATAAAAATAAAATTAAACCCTATAAGGGTTAAATAAATTAGCCCCGTGTGGAGCGAAGCGAAATGCGGGACAGAAAGATAATAAAAAGTTTTGGCGGGATTTTGGTATGCGAAGCACCAAAATCGTGACAAAACACAAAAGGCAAAATTTAACAGTAGCAAATGAAAAAAGTACTTTTTATCGACCGTGATGGCACCCTGATCCTCGAACCACCTGAAGATTTTCAGGTGGACAGTCTGGAAAAGCTGGAATTTTATCCGGGCGTTTTCCGTTATTTGTCGCAGATTGCCGAACTGGGTTACGAACTGGTGATGGTCACTAACCAGGATGGTCTGGGTACCGATGTCTTTCCCGAAAAGGACTTTTGGCCCGTGCAGAACAAAATGCTGAAATCTTTGGAGAATGAAGGAATCCTGTTTTCCGATATTCTCATCGATCGTAGTTTTCCGGAAGAAAATGCGCCTACCCGTAAGCCGCATACCGGTTTGCTGACGAAATACCTGAGAGGAGATTATGATATGAAAAATTCCTTCGTCATTGGCGACCGGCTGACCGATATGGAACTGGCCAGAAACCTTGGGTGTAAAGGTATTTTGCTGGCCGCCCCCGGCAAACACGGTTTAGACAAGGTTACGCAAGTGTTGCAAACAGATTCGTGGAAAGAGGTTTACCGGTTTTTGAAGTTGAAAAAGAGAAGCGTTACCGTCAACCGGAAAACCAAAGAAACCGATATCCGCCTAACCTTGAACCTGGATGGGGATGGAAAAGCGGACATCCAAACGGGCATCGGCTTCTTCGACCACATGCTGGAGCAGGTCAGCCGCCATGGAGGTATGGATATTTCATTAAAAGTGGAAGGTGATCTCGAAGTGGATGAGCATCACACCATTGAAGATACTGCACTGGTTTTGGGACAGGCGGTCAAACAAGCGCTGGGCGACAAAAAAGGCATCAGTCGCTATGGATTTTATGTGCCCATGGACGACAGCCTGGCACAGGTGGCGCTGGATTTCGGCGGACGGAACTGGCTAATGTGGGAAGCCGAATTTAAGCGGGAAAAGATTGGCGAAATGCCTACGGAGATGTTCTTTCACTTTTTCAAGTCGTTTTCGGATGCTGCCGGTTGCAACCTGAATATCAAAGCGTCGGGAACCAATGAACACCATAAAATTGAAGCCATCTTCAAAGCCTTTGCCCGTGCCATGAGGATGGCCGTGCAACGCGATGCAGACAGTAATGTGTTGCCCAGCACGAAAGGAATCCTGGAATAACCGCTTTTGGCGTCCACACCAAAAGCATATTGATCCACACCAAAAGCAGTTTAAAAAATAAATTCTTTAAGCGTGGACGCTT
>JALUYM010000428.1 GCA_027018745.1 Bacteroidales bacterium
TGGAGAAAGAGCCCCATCTGCTTGTAGATAAAAAACACGACCCCTCCCACCACGGCAATTCCAACCAAAATACTCAGAATATTGGCCAATATTCGTGGCACATTGTGTTTCTCAAGATAGCTGGCAACAGGAAAAAGCAAATAAGCAAAAAGGCCGCCCAGAGTGATAGGATAAAGATAATCCCTAAATTCAGTCAGAATAAAATAAGAAAGCCATAAAAAAAGCAGCACAATCGTTACACGCAGAATTAACGGAAGTTTCAAGGTCTCTTTCATAATGCAATTAAAATTCAAAAATAAGCATAATTATTTATCGTGTGGAAGCCGTTCATTATTTGACCACATTCAAATTAACTTCATTACAAGTTTTTATTTTTACCTTTGCCCGGTTCAAATGAAAAAGAAAAATGCGGTTTAAAACAGGTGACAAAGTAAAATTCCTGAACGAAACAGGGGGCGGAACAGTTACTGCTGTTATTGACAACAAACTGGTAAAAGTAAAAACGGAGGAAGGTTTTGAAATACCGGTACTCAGCAAAGACCTGATTCCCGATTATCGTGATCGCGAAAAGGAAGAAACGATGTTTTCACTACAGGAAAAAACAGCACAAAAAAGTCCCCCGAAAAACCAAAACATCATTCCTGAAACATCCAATATCTCCGATATAAACCCCTGGGGCCGGGCAAAAGAAGAAGAAGGGTTTTACCTTTTGTTTGTACCTCAAGACCAGCAATGGGTACTTACCGGTGATTTAGATGTGCTACTTATCAATCACACCCCTTTTGACATTCTGTACAATCTCTTCCTCGAAAGAAGGGGAAAACCGGAAGGCATTGATTACGGCTCGGTTCCCCCGGAATCGAAAATTGTTCTCGCTACCATTTCACGCGATGAAATTGATGACTGGACCAAAGGCATCATCCAGATCATGATACATGAAACCAAACCCGAAAAAATCTTTTTTCCGGTCCATTCGGTCATTGATATCAGGACAGGACGGTTTTTTAAAGAAGGCAGCTATCAAACCAATACCCTGAACAACGAAAAAGCCATTGTTTCAGTTATTGCCCTTCGTTCAACATTACGCGAAACAGGGGATAATACAAACCAACAAAAATTTGATGCCGGACCGGAAAAAACAAAAACCACTGTTCGACGGGAAATTCCTTTCATCGACAAATTCAGGACTGCCCCAAACGAAGCCATTGTCGATTTACATATTGGCGAAATAGTTGATAATATTGCCGGTCTGGAAAGTCACGATATGTTTCAATTGCAAATGGACCATTTCAGAAAAGCACTGGAAAGCGCCATTGCCGAAAATTACCAAAAAGTTACTTTTATTCATGGTGTTGGAAACGGAACATTAAAAAATGCCATTATCAGGGAATTAAAAGAATATGAAAACCTGAAAGGCACCATGGCTTCCATCACAAAATTTGGTGTCGGGGCCCTGGATGTGACCATTGTTACAAATAAAAACTAATATTTTGGGTAATATTGCAAACGGATATCAACCCAACTGCTTTCAAAATATAGTTTTAAAAATATATAAGTTTTTGCTATAATTTTATAACACCTGTCTGATGAAGACAAATTAATTTTGTAACCCGAACAATGCCAAGAAATGTATCGTATTGAAGAACAACAACATGGGTTATCATTTCAATATAACAACCAAGGAATATGAAAAAATTACCTGACCTGTTTTTCTCCATGAAAAGCATGGGCATTCTCATCCTGATTTTCGCCTTCAGCATTGGAACAGCCACTTTCATCGAAAAAGATTTTGGCACTCCGGCAGCCAAAGCTTTGGTTTACAATGCAACATGGTTTAATATATTGCTGGCTTTACTGGCGGCAAACCTGGTGGGCAACATTTTCCGGTATCATATGTACCGCCGCGGAAAATTTACCATTTTTCTGTTTCACGCAGCCTTTCTTGTTATCCTTCTTGGTGCGGCCATAACCCGGTTTACCGGATTTGAAGGAATATTGCATTTGCGCGAAGGCCAAACCTCCAACACTATTCTTTCAGACCAAACGTATGTTGAAGTACACGTTATTAACGGCAGACAAGTGATCCAAACCAAAAAACCCGTCCTACTCTCTGTCCTAACACCCCGTGCCTATCATCAAAAAATAAAAGCAGGCGACAAAAACCTTGAATTAAAGGCAGTAAAATTTATTCCCAACGCACGTGAAGTAATTACCGAAGGTACAGGTAATAATCCGATTATTACATTGGTAGTGGCAACATCTGCCATGAACAGGACAAATATTTATTTGAAAATGGGAGAAGAAAAACAGGTGGGAAAATATTTGATAAAATTCGGGGATGTCTTTGACCCGAAAGCCGTGAACATTTTATACAACAACAATACACTGTCTATAAAAGCGAATGACACCATTCACTCCGGCTCCATGCAGGGCGGTCCCCCGGAAGTGTTAAACCCGGGCCGGAAGTATCCTTTCACCAAAGGGAGACTTTATCGAATTCACGGATTGGGCATTGTTATGACTAACTTTTTCGCAAAAGGAAAAATCGATTACGTGCCTTACGGAAAAAATGCCTACCTGATGGATGTTCTTGTGGTAAAAGCCACTTCCGGTAACAAATCAAAAGAAATTATCCTGAAAGGGGGACAAGGATATGCCGGTGAACAAAAATATTTTACCATCAACGGACTTCATGTGGAGATGGATTACGGATCGTCTGACATAAAACTGCCCTTTTCCATCAAACTAAAAAAGTTTGAGCTCAAACGTTATCCGGGTTCAAGGAGCCCTTCAAGTTATGCCAGCCGCGTGGAAATCATTGATAAAGAGAAAAACATTGATATGCCTTATCACATATACATGAACCATGTCTTAAATTACCGCGGATACCGGTTCTTTCAATCTTCCTACGACCGTGATGAACACGGAAGCATCCTTTCGGTGAACCATGACTATTGGGGGACTTTTTTTACATACTTTGGTTATTTGCTCATGGCCATTGGCATGTTCCTTTCTTTGCTTAACCGCAATTCATACTTTTCAACCCTGGGGAAACATTTGCGAAAAACAACTATTACTGGCAAAGCAGCATTATTGCTTTTGTTATTTACCGTTATCCTTTCCGGTTCAGCCTATGCCCGGCAAAAAAGTATACCCTTTCATCAAATACCGAAAATAAACAAAACAGAAGCAGCCCGGTTTGGCCATCTTTTGGTTCAGTCAAACGATGGAAGAATAAAACCAGTTAATACGCTGGCCAGTGAAATATTGCGAAAACTTACCTGGAAAACTACTTTTCACGGACAAACCGCTGACCAGGTATTACTTGGCATGATGACTTATCCATCATACTGGGAACGGGCACCCCTGATCAAAGTGTCCAGTGAAAAACTGGCCAAAATTATCGGAATCCGGGGAAAATATGCTTCGTATCTCGATTTTATCGACACACAGAACAATACTTACAAACTTCAGAAATATGTGTCGCAGGCCTATTCCAAAGAACCTTCACACCGGGAACGGTTTGATCAGGTAGTCATGAAAGTAGATGAGCGCATGAATATTGCTTACATGGTTTTTACAGGACGGATTATGAAGATGATCCCCGACACCCGAAATCCCAATCATGCCTGGTATTCACCTGCCTCCAATCCTGCAGCCATGTCCCAAAAAGACTCGCTCATGGTAGCAGATGTTTTCCCGGAATATTTAAAAGCACTGGCCAACGGAAACAAAAAACTTGCTCACGTATTGCTGACCGGTATAGCGAGATATCAACAAAAATACGGTGCAGCTATTATTCCATCCCGGGAAAAAATCAATGCTGAGATACTGTACAACAAATGGATGATATTTTTCCGGCTGGCCATATTTTACAGCATTATCGGACTGGTTATGATATTACTGACTTTTGTTGCTATTTTCAAAGACACAAAGTTTATTCGCATTTTGCTCAATATTTTTGTAGGCCTGATTGCTGTCGGTTTTATATTCCAGACTTTCGGCCTTGGATTACGCTGGTATATTTCAGGCCATGCCCCGTGGAGTGATGGATATGAATCCATGATATACATTGGTTGGGTTACTGTTCTGGCAGGGTTGTTCTTTTCCCGGCGGTCAAAAATGACCGTGGCAGCTACTACTTTTTTGGCTTCCATAATTTTGTTTGTAGCCCATCTGAGCTGGATGGACCCCGAAATTACCAACCTCGTTCCCGTACTAAAATCCTACTGGCTCACCATTCATGTATCCGTCATAACGGCAAGTTACGGATTTCTGGCATTAGGTGCATTGCTCGGCTTTTTAAACCTTATTTTAATGATTATGAAGTCGCCGAAAAACCATCTCATTATGAACGGGCACATCAAAGAACTTACCATTATTAACGAACGTACCCTCATTGTAGGCTTATACATGCTTGCCATTGGTACTTTCCTCGGTGGCGTATGGGCAAACGAAAGCTGGGGGCGTTATTGGAGTTGGGACCCAAAAGAAACATGGGCATTGATTAGTATCCTGGTTTACAGCTTTATTGTCCATATGCGCTTTATCCCGGGATTAAAGTCGAGGTTCGCTTTTAACCTGGCATCGCTTTTGGGTTTCTTTTCCATTTTGATGACCTATTTCGGAGTCAATTATTACCTTTCGGGATTGCATTCTTATGCCAAAGGCACCCCTGTTCCTATTCCCGATTTCGTTTATTATATGTTAGGCGTTATTATTTTGATCGTAATTTGGGCATACAACAATGAAACACGTTTAAAACAGCGACAACAAAAGAAATTCGATTAAATTTGCTTTTTTAAATCAGCAAAAAGTTATTTTTATGAAAAGGATCCTTTTCTTTTTTGCAGCGTTGTTTTTTATTACATCCGGTAATCTGTTTGCACAGAACAATGAAATTCACCTTGACAAAAGTAAAATGCAGTTAAATGCCGGAACCGGATTTTATTCCGGCGGATTCCCGGTTTATGCTTTTGTGGATTTTAAAATCCATCCCGACTGGACAGCAGGCCCGCAGGTTAATTTTGTATTTTACGATTATTTCAGTTTCATCCTTTCAGGAAGGGTTGATTATCATTTTAACAAGTTGTTGAAAATACCGGATAATTGGGATTTTTATGCCGGAGCCACCATGGGAATAGATTTTAGCCACCATACGGCATTCAGTAGCGGTCTTCACGTTGGCGGACGATGGTATTTGAATAAAACATGGGGCCTCAATATGGAAATCGGGGGTGGTACTTATTTCAGTTCTACAATTGGCATATCCATGAGACTATAAATGGAAAAGGCCTCTTTTCTTTAATCCGTTCGCCAAAGACTTTTTCAAATAAAAATGAGTTTACGGCCGTAAATCAGTTCTTCTATCTCAGGAGGAGGCCCGAGAAACTGTTCACGAAAGCGGTCCATTTCGCCTTTGGTTTGTTCCGACAGCAAACCGGCCATTTCTTCCATTACCTCTTCACCAATAGCCATGGGCGGTGTATTCATTACCATGTGCCGTCCGTTGAACTGTCCGATCAACTGATATTCTTTCATTTCTTTCACCGGTTTTCCTTTAAAAAAACATTTGGAAAGCCATTCGTTTAAGTCAAAATCGGCCAAATTGATCATCATGGGCTGATTGCCCCGTTCGGCCATAAAATCCTGATAATACATTTGCAGGTTATGCATAGACTGCTCCGACATGCCCTTTTGCATTTCCTGGTAACAATCGAGGCACATGGCATATTCAAAAACAGTGGAACTGAACTCATAGCCCTCATAATTTTTCATGGCCTTTTCGATAACATACGGCGTACCTTCTTCCAAAAGGTTTTTACCACAGACCACACATTTCTCAAAAGGTTTTCCTTCCGAGTCAGAAAAGAACTGTTCCGGAATATCTACCAAAAAATCGCTCATAGCTTCTGCGTTTAAAA
>JALUYM010000429.1 GCA_027018745.1 Bacteroidales bacterium
ACAAAGTGTACAACGGAGCAGCTGATTTTTTGCTAAAATATCTTCGGGAACAACAATGTGGTTACAACCCGGTACTTCAGGATTCCTGTCACACCCATGATGGCTTTATTCTGTACGACCCTTCCCATGATTCAACATTTATCAATGTGGTAGGCGGATGGCATGATGCCTCAGATTATTTAAGGTATGTTACCACTTCAGCAACAGCAGCTTTCCAAATGATGTTTGCCTACCAGCAAAATCCGGGCTCATTCGGAGACCATTTCACGGCGAACGGGAACCCCGGTTCAAACGGCATTCCGGATGTATTGGATGAAGCCAAATGGGGGCTCGACTGGCTGGTAAAAATGAACCCCCGTAAAGGGGTTATGTTCAATCAGGTTGCCGACGATCGGGATCATATAGGTTTTCGACTGCCAGACAAAGACTCCGTTCATTACGGAATAGGGCTCGAACGACCTGTTTATTATTGCACCGGGAAACCACAAGGACTGTTTAAATATAAAAACCAATCTACAGGCATTGCTTCTACTGCCGGAAAATTTGCGTCCGCATTTGCTATGGGGTACCAGGTCTTAAGAAAATATTATCCGAAGTTCGCCAAAAAAATAAAACAAAAAGCCATAGATGCTTTCAAATATGGTTTACAACATCCGGGCGTTTGCCAAACGGCACCTTGTACTGCACCCTATTATTACCAGGAACAAGACTGGGTAGACGACATGGAGCTGGCAGCTGTTCAGTTATATAAAATCACAGGAAAAAAGAAATATTTACAGGAAGCAGTCAGCTTTGGAAAACGAGAACCCGTTAAGCCCTGGATGGGTGCTGATACTGCACGACACTACGAATGGTACCCGTTTATAAATTTAGGACATTATTATCTTTCTTCCATGCCGGATAAGACTATTGATAACCAGTTTATCCAATTCCTGAAAGAAGGCATTAACCGGGTTTATCAACGGGCAAAAACCAACCCTTTTTTAATCGGTATCCCGTTTATCTGGTGTTCAAACAATCTTGTTTCAGCTATGGTTACGCAATGTCATCTTTATTACGAATTAACCAAAGACCCGACATATCTTCCAATGGAAGCCGCTTTGCGTGACTGGCTTTTTGGTTGTAATCCGTGGGGGACAAGCATGATCATTGATTTTCCAAAAAACGGCATATCTCCAAAAGACCCACACTCCTCTTTTTGGGTTGTGGGCCACATACAAATACCCGGCGGCCTTGTAGACGGCCCTGTTTACGCCAGTATTTATAACCAATTGAAGGGGATAAAACTCTCCAAACCAGATGCGTTTAAACCATTTCAATCCCATATAGCTGTTTATCACGATGATTGGGGCGATTATTCAACCAACGAACCCACGTTGGATGGTACGGCAAGCCTGTTGTACTATTTATCGGCTATGCAAAAAGAAGAAAGAAGCACAGGATTTTAATACCTTTCAACTGTATTTCAACATTTTCACTCCCCGCTTGCCTTGAAACTGAAACGAAATTAAAGTTTATATTATTAAAATAAACTTTTTAAAAATTTTTAGAAAAGTTCTTGACATTCCTTTTAAATTTTATATATTTGTACCCTTATAATAAAAAAATTATGTCTTTTTTCCAATCAGACGGCTTTCTTGAAAAACTTACCCGGGTTGAATTAAAAAAGCATTTTCAAAAGAAAAAAATTGTCAGGGCTTTATATTTGCATGGCCCGTTGACTTTGGCTGAGATTATGAAACGCCTGAAGGTAAGTGCGCCCACTATCCAAAATTTGTTAGATGAGCTTTTGCAGGAAGACATTATTGAGCTAACCGGATCAGGCTCTTCAAAAGGCGGGCGGCGACCAAATTTATATGGCTTAAAGAAAAGTGCACTTTATATTTTGTCTATCGACATAGGTAATTATACTACACGCATAGCTTTGTTTGACAGTACCAATAAAAAAGGCAAGCGGTATAAAGATCTTAAACTGGAATTAAAAAATGACATCTCAGTTATTAAGCGAATCTATGAAGCTGCAAATAAATTAATTAAGAATTCCGGAATTGATGAAAACCATTTATTGGGCGTGGGGATTGACATGCCTGGTCTGGTTGAATCGGAAGTGGGTATTAACCATACCATTCTTAATTTTGAGAAACCCGTGCGTGATCAATTTGCCGATTTATTTCAAAAGCCGGTTTTTATTGAAAATGATGCCAAGGCCAAAGCCCTGGCAGAATTTCGTTTTGGCAAAGCGAGGGGCAAACAAAATGTACTGGTACTCCACCTCGGCTGGGGAATAGGTATGGGCATGATCCTCAATGGGAAACCTTATAAGGGGGCAAGAGGTTTTTCAGGTGAATTTGCCCATATTCCCATGACAGACGAAAGAGGGTATTTATGCCATTGTGGAAAAAGGGGTTGCCTGGAAACAGTAGGTTCGGGGGCAGCTCTTACCCGCCTTGCCGTGGAGGCAGTGGAAAAAGGCGAAATGACGCTCATTCGTGAAATGGCCAAAAATAAAATCGAGAATATTAATCCTGACCTGATTTTGAAAGCTGCATTGGATGGTGACCAATTTGCCATCAGCATATTTTCTAAAATCGGTTTTGAGCTGGGAAAAGGGATTTCATCGCTGGTTCAGATATTAAATCCCGAAATGATTATTTTAGGGGGTTCCCTAGCCCATGCGGGAACCTATTTGACAACTTCTATTGAACAAGCCTTACAACAATATGCATTTGCCATTATCAGGGAAAAGATGGAGCTAACCATTAGTGAATTAGGCAACGAAGCCAGCCTGTTGGGCAATGTAATTAACGTTATGGAAAGTTTATTTGAAAATTAGTCGATTATAATTTTTATAATTTATTTAATGTCTAACCAAAATAACTAATCTATGAAAAACAAATTACTTATGGTGCTATTACTCTTTTTCGGAGGAGCAGGCACCCTGTTTGCACAGCGTACAATCACCGGAACAGTGACGTCTAAAGATAATGGCGCCGTTCTTCCCGGTGTTAACGTGGTGGTTCCGGGAACAACAAACGGAACAGTCACTGACTTGAACGGAAAGTATTCCATCAAAGTAAGTGACAACACCAAAACGCTGGTATTTTCCTTTATGGGTTACCAGAAAAAAACTGTTGAGATTGGTAACCGGACTCAAATTAATGTTGTACTTGTACCTTCCAGCCTTGCCCTTCAGGAAGTTGTGGTTACATCTCTGGGTATTTCGAGGCAAAAAAAAGCACTGGGATATGCAGTAACCCGGCTTTCAGGAAAGGATTTTTCCGCTGTGAAAGAAAGCAATCCTATTAAATCTCTTGCAGGCCGCGTTGCCGGCGTAGTGCTGACAACCACTCCATCCGGTCCTGGTGCAGGCGTCCGTGTAATTATTCGCGGTAATAATTCTTTAAGCGGAAACAACCAGCCATTGTATGTGGTAGATGGAATCCCTATTGATAATACGGGTGTGGGCAGCGCCAATGGCTCTGGCACAGCAAATTATCGCCGTACCGACTACGGTACCGGTATTTCCGATATTAATCCGGATGATATTGCATCCGTTACCGTTCTAAAAGGGCCTAATGCTGCAGCATTGTATGGTTCACGTGCCTCTAATGGTGTCATTATCATTACCACCAAAAAAGGTACCATGAATAAACGTTTAGGGGTTTCATTCCTGTCTTCAACAACATTCCAGCAACCCCTGTTGTTACCAAAATTTCAAAACGAGTATGGACAGGGTTCCGATGGGAATACCTATACCAATTTAACCGATCTGAAAACACATGGTGGTTCATGGGGTGCAAAGATGGATGGTTCAGATCAGCTTTACTGGACAGGACAAAAACGTCCCTATGTTGCACAACCTGATAATGTTAAGGACTTCTTCAGAACAGGTGCAAACTTAATCAATACACTGGTACTAGAAAAAGGTACCAAAGATTTCAGTGTACGTTTTTCTTATACAAACAACCACGCCACATCCATTCTTCCCAATGCAGGATTGAATAAAGACAATTTCGACCTGCGGGCTATTGCCAACTTGTCCAGTAAGTTAAGTATTGATACAAAAGTAACTTACTTCATTCAGAAAGCTGAGCAGCGGCCTTACATGGGTACTGAAGGACTCATGGCATACGTTTATGTAATACCAAGAAACTTGAATATCAATGATTTGAAAGATTATCAAAACCCTGACTATTCTGTCCGTTCCTGGACTAACAACGGGGGAAACCCATATTGGCTCCAGGACCATGATATCAATCATGACGGAAGACATCGTTTCATTGGTTTTGCCAAAGCCACTTATCATTTTACCAGCTGGTTGTCTGCATTTGTACGGATAGGAACAGACTATCTGTCCCAAAACGTCAATTGGGTACATCAGTATGGGCATTGGTACTGGCCGAAAGGAAGGTTTGGTTTCAACAAATATAACATCACGGAAACCAACGGCGACTTTTTATTCATGTTTAACAAACAGGTTGCCCCCAAATGGAAGGTTACAGCCAACTTTGGTGGTAACATGAGATACCATACTTATGAACATATGTATATTTACGGGGAAGATTTTAAAATTCCGACCGTAGGAGCCACTGTGGCCAATGCAGGAAGATTAGTTCCTTCTTACACCCCTCTGGAAAAGAAAAGGGTAAACTCATTATACGGAACAGCCACAGTATCTTTTAATAATTTTATTTATTTAGGCGTTACAGGACGTAATGACTGGTCGTCTACCCTGCCCAAAAAACACTGGTCCTATTTTTACCCCTCCGTAAGCCTGTCGGTTTTAGTAAACAAGTTTATCGATCCTCAGAGTAAAATATTAGACTATTTAAAACTCAGGGGAAGCTGGGCCCAGGTTGGCGGAGATACCGGTCCTTATCAATTGGACCTTACCTATAATCTGGCACAAAATGGTTATCTGGGGTTAACGACTTTAACAAAACCCTCAGTAAAACTTAATCCTGACCTGAAACCTGAAGAAACCAAATCAACCGAGTTTGGACTTAATTTCCGTATGCTTAAAGACAGGTTATACGGCAGTTTCTCCTATTACAACATCAATTCAACAAACCTGATTATGGATGTCCCCGTTTCATCCTCTACCGGATACAAATATTTCCTGAGTAATGTGGGTAAAACCACTAACAAAGGATGGGGACTTACATTGGGAGGAAGAATTATTTCCAATAAAAACTTTTCCTGGGAAGTTTCCGCAAACCTGGCCCACAACAAAAACAAACTGGTCAGCCTGATCAAAGGATTAGACAAATACATTTTCAGTACCAACAACTCAGGAAGTGTTGTTGTTCAGGCAACTGTTGGCGGTGGATATGGCGATATTTACGGAACAACCTGGTTAAGAAACAGCCAGGGCCAGCTTGTAGTAGATGCCCAGGGCCGCCCAATGGCAGCTGCTAAAAAAGTTTACCTCGGTAATTATCAACCTGATATGACAGGAGGCCTTAGTAACTCATTCAAATACAAGAATTTTGAACTCGATGCCCTCATTAGCGTACGTATCGGAGGTCAGTTATATTCCGGTACCGATGCGTCGCTTGATGCCGCCGGTGTTTCAACCCGTACCCTTAAATACCGAAAAAACGGAGTTACCTTGAATGCGGTTACGAATGTTGGAACCCCTGAAAATCCTGTATGGAAGAAAAATACGGCCCATATCAGCGGGCAACAATATTGGGGGGCTGTTGCAGGTATTGCTTCAAATTATGTTTACAACCAAACAAACATAATGTTGCGCCAATTATCGCTTTCCTATACTTTGCCCAGGAGAATTCTTAAGAATACCTGCTTACATTCAATATCCGTAAGTATTATTGGCAGTAACTTAGCTTTTCTTTATAAAGAAATGCAGAATTTTGATCCCATGTCAAGTTACAGTACCAGTAATTTTGCACAGGGCATG
>JALUYM010000430.1 GCA_027018745.1 Bacteroidales bacterium
TTTGTTTTAAAAAAATATTTTTTAAACGGTTTTCCTTTATGCCTTTGGATAATTCGTTAAATTAGTGTAATTCGTTGGTTCTTATCAACGAATTACACGAATTACCCGAATTCCATCTCGCCGCAGGCGAGTAGGATTCATGTTATTGCAATAGAATAATCGAATAGGGAAAAATAAATAAGAATTTGCTCATTTGATTTATATAGTACTTAGTAATAATGAGTTAACTTTAAACAACTTCATTATCAAACAGGTGAAAAGAAACGCCTTTGGAAAGGTAAAAAATGTTAAAATTTGGCCACATCCCAAAAAAGTACTATTTTTGCAAAAACAAAAACAAGAAACAGATTATTGAAAATCTCTCTCCTTTTTTGAACCAAAATATTTTTTATGAGAAAAAGAGCTCCTATCAAGCCCTTTATATATCAACATAAAATACTGACTGCCATTATTTTTCTTATGATGACAGGAAGTTTTCAATCTGTTTGGGCACAAAGCTTCAGTCGTATTAAGATCATAAAAAAAGAGATCCATTCTCCGGGTGATATTGTTCCTATCAACGATTCTCTGGTAATTCCCTACGTTTACACCAACAAAATTTCTCTTAACCATCTGCCTGTTCCGGAGAAAAAGCAGAAATTTTTTGATATGCTTTTGCCTTCGGTGCTGATAGCAAAAACCCATCTTGACATGATGCGGGAGCACGTGGAAATACTTGCACGAAAAAAAGTACTGACGCGGACAGATTCGGCTTTTTTGCGTCCGTTGATGAAAGAATACCATACGGATAACATGCAAACGTTGATACACCGGCTGCAAACTTTTCCGGTGAGTATTGTACTGGCCCAGGCAGCCATTGAAAGCGGGTGGGGAAGTTCACGGTTTTTCCTACAGGGAAACAATATTTTCGGTATGTGGTCGTTCAATCCCGACCAAAACAGAATGGCAGCCTCTTCCCACCGTAACGGGACGAAAATTTACCTGCAAAAATTCAATAACCTGGAACAGGCCATTAGGGCTTATTATACCATGCTGGATACACGCCGTGTTTTTGCAGCCTTTCGAAAGGCAAGGACAGAGACAGATAACCCTCTCATTTTGATCGATTCCCTCAAAAAATATTCTGAACGGGGCGAAGCTTACGTAGATGATCTGGCACGTTTGATCCGTGTTAACCACCTTCAGAAATACGATTCATGTAAAATAGCCCCCGCTTATTTAAAGAATTAGCAGCCTGCATCCAAATTATAAAAACTGTTCCAGTTTACCGCTTTTTTTAACACGAACGCCTTTTGGGGTATCTTCAAGTATGGCGGCCTCATGATAAAGATCATGCTCAAAAAACAGTATATAACCGTTTTTCAAAGCCTCTTTATAAAAACGCTCCCGGTCTTTCAACGTCAGCAAAGGGCGTGTGTCATAAGCCATTATCCAGGGCATGGGAATATGGGCTGCCGAAGGCATTAGGTCAGCCATAAAAACCACTGTTTTCCCGTTCACATGTATGTGCGGAATAACCTGCCCATCGGTGTGGCCCGAATAAAGTTTGAATTCAATTCCCGGAATATACTCCCCTTCTTTCTCTATTAATTTCAGATGGCCGCTTTCTTCAATGGGTAAAATATTTTCTTTCAGAAAAGAAGCTTTTTCCCGGCGGTTAGGATGCGTAGCCCACTCGTACTGCTGACGGCTGGCCCAGTAGGTTGCATTGGGGAAAGTTAGTTCAAATCCTGATTTATCAGCATTATATTTGATACTGCCCCCACAATGGTCGAAATGCATGTGGGTAATCACCATATCAGTAATATCTTCCGGTTTCACACCGGCTTTTGCCAAAGAAGATTCCAGTGTTGCCTCACCATTCAGATAATAATGACGCAGGAATTTCTCATCTTGCTTATCACCAATTCCATTGTCAATTAATATTTTACGATTTCCATCCTGCACCAGCAAACAACGCATGGCCCAATTAGCGAGGTTGTTTTCATCAGCAGGATAAACTTTGGACCACATCACTTTGGGGACAACGCCAAACATAGCGCCCCCATCTAATTTCAAATTCCCGGTTTCAATAGGGATTAACTTCATTATATTTAATTTTTATATGTCATTTATGCTCCAAATTTACGATTTTTCCCATTACATTTCCTGAAGATCAGGAAGACAAAAATTGATAAACTTTTGTATTTTTGCACGCAATATGCAAGAAAAAAATTCCTTTACCATAGCAGGAAATATTGTCGACCTGCAAAATGAAAAGATTTTTAAAGGCCGAGTTTATATCGAAAACGGTTATATCAATTCTATTGAACAAGATGAATCCGTTACGGAAGAACAGACCATTCTGCCGGGGCTGATTGATTCTCATATTCATATAGAAAGCTCTATGTTGATTCCCTCGGAATTTGCGCGCCTTGCTGTGGTACACGGAACAGTGGCTACTGTTTCCGATCCGCATGAAATCGGAAATGTGCTGGGTATTGAAGGAGTAAAATTTATGATCGAAAACGGAAAAAAAGTTCCGTTTAAATTTTACTTTGGGGCTCCGGCTTGTGTTCCTGCCACCCCTTTTGAAACTTCCGGTGCAAGCTTTGGGGAAAAAGAACTTGACCAGTTGCTTGCAATGGATGATATCAGATATCTTTCGGAAATGATGAACTTTCCGGGTGTGATCAACCGGATACCTTCCGAAATGAAAAAAATTGAAATTGCCAACAAATACAACAAACCCATCGATGGCCATGCCCCCGGTGTAAAAGGGGAAGATGCACGAAAATATGCCACTGCCGGAATAAGTACCGACCATGAATGTTTTTCCCTTGAAGAAGCACTGGAAAAAATCCGTTTTGGTATGAAAATACAAATCCGGGAAGGCAGTGCTGCCAAAAATTTTGAAGCACTCATTGACTTATTGGACAAACATGCCGACAAAGTTTTATTTTGTTCCGATGACCGGCATCCCAACGACCTCGTTGCGGGTCATGTCAACAGTTTGATAAAACGGGCAATAGCAAAAGGTTACAATCCTATAAAAGTACTTAAAAGCGTGATTATTAACCCTATTGAACACTACAAACTGAACGTGGGCATGTTACGGACGGGTGATCCTGCTGACATGATCGTTGTGGACAATCTGATCGATTTTAACGTGAAGGCAACCTATATTCAGGGAGAAAAAGTTGCTGAAAACGGCCATACACTGATACCTTCTATCAAAGAAAAAACCCCCAACAAATTTTTGGCCGAACCCATTTCCGAAAGAGACATCCGGGTAAAAGACCTGGGTAAAAAAATAAAAGTCATCGAATCCTACGACGGTGAACTTATTACCGGAATAGCAGAAGTGGTGCCAAAAGTAATTGATGGCGAGGTGGTCAGTGATACGGAAAACGATATCCTGAAGATGATCGTTTTGAACCGCTATAAAAAAGCCAAACCGGCCGTGGCTTTCATAAAAAACACAGGGTTGAAAAAAGGGGCTTTTGCTTCCAGTGTTGCGCATGACAGCCATAATATCGTTGCCGTCGGCACCAATGACAAAGCCATTGTACAAGTAGTAAATGCCATTATTCGAAGAAAAGGCGGTGTAGCTGTGTTATATAATGGGAAAGAGGAAGTCCTTTCCCTCCCCGTGGCCGGTTTAATGTCGAACGAAGATGGTTTCAGCGTAGCCCGGCGCTACGAAGCTTTGGACAGGATGGTCCATGAAATGGGTTCTACCCTTCAGTCACCGTTTATGACGCTTTCCTTTATGGCATTACTCGTTATCCCAGATCTAAAGCTCAGCGACAAAGGCCTTTTTGATGGCCGTACATTCAGTTTTACATCGCTTTATTTATAAAACCAACCCTTTTTAGTACTTATTTAGAAGGATTATAAAAATATAGAAAGTGCCGACATATATACATATTTATTTTTTTGTAAAAAATTTCATGTTATTTTTGCACAAAAAAAGCAGATATGGCAAAATTTGAAATCAATATTGATAAACTGGAAATGGCAGCAGGAAAATTAAGGGCCATTTCTCATCCCATGCGTATCGCAATTTTGGAATTACTGTCCCAGGGCAGTCCGTTAAGCGTAACCGAAATATACAAATCACTGGATATTGAACAAGCCACTGCATCTCACCATCTGAACATATTAAAGGGCAAAAATGTACTGGTTTCCAAACGAAAAGGAAAAAAGATCTTCTATTCTTTACGCAGCCAAACGCTTATGGAGATCATTGAGTGCATCAACCGTTGCAATGAAGAATAAACATCCCTTATAGTTAAAAACTCCAATCTTCGTTCACTTCCCAGTTGGCACGCAAAAGGATCACATTTTTAAAATAGATCACTTTTTCGGGCAATTCCCTTTTGAGATAATTCCCCGGATCCCATTTTTTGTTCCCGTTTCGGTCAAAAATGATTTTAAAACGATAATTTCCGGGGTTCATCCTGGGAAAATGAAGTACCGTTGCCCCTGAAAAATAGCGAATGGAAACAGGAATTTCATTTTTATTCAGAATTTCAAAGATATACTTTCCGGCATGGGAAGGATGCAAACTAAAATTCAGGTCGCTGTAATCCTTTAGCGGTTTGGAGCGCATAGAAAGGACGATTTTTCTGTTAAAGAACCCGTTCCAGTCTATGACGCTCGAATCGGGCAGGATAAGTTTATAGAAACTGCCATCTTTAACTTTCATGGGGAAATACATTTTCCTGTGAATACTATCCAGAAAAATGAATGGCGGATGATATAGACTGTCCTTGTCGTGAATAAGCAGAATAGAATCAGGAATAACCTTTGCAACCGGTTGCCCAAAAGTCAGGACTACTTTTTGCCCTGGTTTTATCACACCGTTAATGCTGGAACGCCACGACAAATAAACTTTTTTCTTTTTTTGTGCCCCTTTTCTTCTCCTTCTTACAAATTTTTGCTTCGGAACAACCCGCAACGTCAGGCTGTCCAACGTGTCATTACCATTCAAAAACAACAGGTTCAGGGTATCCGGATGGGGTAAATGTAAAAACCAAAACAAGGTATCACGGCTTTTGGACCACTCTTGCCGGTACCATACCTTGCGTGGATGGTAATCCAACGACCGAACGGAAATAGATTTTCCGGGAAGACTGAATACAAACTGCAAAGTATTAGGTCTGATCAAACTACCCTTTATGAGTTTTTGTACCGTATCAGGTTCCTGAAAAAGGTAAAGCCTGTACAAAGTCAGTTTGGCATCAGCAAGCGAATCAGCAATACGCCAGAGCGAATCGACAATCATTTGAACCGAATCGGGCGGCAAGGACTTTATGGTATCAAACTTTGCTGAATCTATATGAGGCTTCGGACGATATTGAGGTGTAACAAGAGAATCCAGAAAACCGATTTTTTCATTGGGCTGATCGAAAGTAAGGCTGTAATTTTCATCTTTCAGGGCAAAAATCAGATAAGAGGTATCTGCCAGTCCCGAGAACATAAAATACCCTTTTTTATTGGTTTTACTCACATAATAAGGTTTCACCATCAGTGGCAAACTGTCTAAAGAAATAGTATCGTTATCATTTTTATACAATCCGACGTATATGCTGTCTTCCGGTTTCAGGTTGCGGGCATCCAAAACCTGTCCGCGCAGGCTCAAAGAGTCTACGCTTTTACCCGTAGAAAAAATATAAGTATAATTATGCACCGGATTTCCTGCCGTAATATCCTGTATGGCATCGCCAAAATAAACGGAGTATGTTGTATTTGGTTTTAATTTATCATTAAACTGGACGACAAGGGTCTTTTTTTTCACACGAAACGCAGGCATGTCTTTCATGGGAGGTGAAATCAGCAGTTGTTGTGATATTTTATCCAGTTTGATAACTTCATCAAAAGTGATGCTGAATTTATTTCCGGTGAAATGG